>JAGCSS010000407.1 GCA_017964055.1 Lachnospiraceae bacterium | reverse complement strand
TGACCGTCGGAAAGCCATACCGCATTCGCCATGGAGCCTTCGTAGTCGAATTTCTTTTCACTCAGATCATCCACAGCCGCTTCAACAACGATCATGAAAGGTTCACGCTCTCCCAAATTTAAGTAGATTGCTGTCTGAGCATCTGTAACATCATGAGAAAAATGGGTCATCATGGAAACAAAACCGCCCCATTCTCCGTTTTCACCCAGTTCTCTTTTAGGATTTGAAGTATCGGGCGCAGGTATCTCGTCCGTGATCTCAAGATTCTGATCGGTCGTCTTTCCGAAAGTGGTAGTATCCGACCAGTCCGTGAAATAAAACTGCAGACCTGCATCATAATCATCCAGTAATCCAAACTGGATGCAGTAACGATATCTTACCTTAAAGGTATGGTTCTTAAGGTCAAATGCATCGTTTTTTAAAGTTTTCTTTAACAGCTTTCCGTCTGCTGCCGAGCTGGCTTCCATCAGAGTGAACTCCGCAGTATTGTCATCGTAACCTCCGCCGAAGTACTCAAAAAAGGTGAATCCGTCCGCGTAAGCATCCTGTTCCTTTTTGTCCCAGCTCTTGTTGTACTGCCAGTCCCCGCCGTCTACCGAGATATCAAACTGAACTGTTGTCTCAAATGCGTTAATTCCGTATTTTACTTCAAATTCAGTAAATTCACTTTCATACCAGTCATTCTTAAACTCTACGTAATCCGTGCTTGCTTCATAGTCCCTGACCAGCTTAAGTACATCATCGTTCTGTTTTACGATAGACCAAATCCAACGTGTATCGCTCTCATCTATATCGATGATCGGCTTATACGGCTTGATCTTTTCGATCCCCTTAGGGAAATACTTCTCGATCAGTTTGTCCGCTGCCTTGACCCGTATGCCGCCCGCAGGCATCACAAACGCGATCGTAAGAGCAAACAGCGCCAGTACCCAAAAAATACGTTTTTTCATTCCACACCTCCATATAACAAACTCAACTGCTTATAACAAGCAAAAAACATAGAGATATTATACCAGAAAATGCATTTTCATACAAGTCAGAACCCCGCTTTTCTTATAGCTTCGACCAGATTTCTCCCGTAGTTTTCGGTGCCGAGGCAGTTCGGATGCAGCCCGTCGAGATAGTACTCGTTCAGATGAGGGATCAGCGTAAATCCGTCAACGACCGTAACATTGCCGTAACCGGCAGCGATCCGCTTAACGCCCTCGCAGAAGCTTACAAATTTGTCGTACTCCTCCGGTCGGTCTCCGCGCCAGACAGGCGAGATGCACAGTATAGGGATCTCAGTCCCGTAGAGGCCGGTCAGGGCCTCATAGAATTCCTCGACATCTTTCAGCGGCGATTCAGACCAGAACTGGTTGGTCCCGAGTGCGACTATGATCTTGTCCGGACGGTATCCGTCCATCGCAAGGATCGACTTTTTATCGTAGATATATCCGCCGATACCCTGATTTATCACGTCATAATTCAGCAAACGGTTAGCCACGCTGACATAGATCATGCCCGAACGCAGCGGTCCGTAGCCCTGAGTGATGGAGTCGCCGAGCCACAGGACCTTGCAGTTCTTTGCCGGTCTTTCGGCCGCGGCGTTGATCTTAAGGTTGCGCACGAGGATCGTTGCGTCCGCGGGCAGATATATCACTACAGATTTCTTACCTGCGGGCAGCTCCCATCTGATTTTCCCTTCCTGCGGGATCTTCCATGCGGGCGGTGCTCCCTGCGGTTTATCCGCTGTTTCGTCCTCTTTGAGGAGGTCTTTGACATACGCTATCTTTGTGATCTGTCCGTCGATCGCCAGCTCAAAGGAGTCGGGCGAGCCCAGCCAGATGAACCTGTACTCAAATGAAAGCTCTGTGGCCTCGGTGATCATCTCGATGGTCTTTGCCGTCGTTGCGGTGCATCTCTCATACCAGAAATCAAAGGCTCCCTTAAAATACTCCATCTGCTCCTTTGTGTACTGGAATGCCTGCAGCCAGCCGTCTTCCGTTTCCTCAAAGCTGTACGCCCCGAAATAAAAGTTTTTCAGTTCTTCGTTAGTCATTACTTAATGCCTCCTCGCTTTTTCTCCAACAACGGATTTGCCGACCCATTTCTTTTTGTACCAGTAGTACATGACTATCAGACCTCTTATGCATTCATCCGCAGCCGTTCCGGCATATATCCCGGCGACACCCAGGCCCAGGGCCACGCCGACCGCGTAGCCTGTCGTGAGTCCCAGCCCCCAGTTACAGACGATGCCCGCGATAAGCGGAAAAACATATGCTCCCGCAGCCTTCAGGCTGTTGACAAAAGTCAGGTTAAGACATCGCCCGATCTCCAGAATGATATCCACTATCATTATCTTCTGCCCCAGCGCGATAATATTCTGATTCTCCGTAAACAAACCCAGCGTGTGCGGGCACAGAAGCGCGTTCAGCGATGTCAGGGCTATCGTTATCGGAAGCGATGTCCTCAGTGTCTTAAACACTCTTTTGTATGCTTCTTCGGTCTTCCCCGCCCCGACCAGATGACCTGTTATTATCTGCGTGGACATCGCGCACGCATTTGAAAAGATTATCGCGAAAGAAATGATCGTATTGCAGTAGGCCCGGGCATTTACGGAGTCGTTTCCCATACTGTTCACAAAGGAAAGCAGCGTGGTCTGATACAGATTATAGGTCAGGCTCTCTCCGGCCGAAGGCAGTCCGATCTTGACCATTTTCGCAAGGAATCTGCCCGGGAACGGGTTCAACAGGCGCAGTGAGAACTTACCGATCTTTGCGCCGTAGAAAAACGCGATAAGCACGGTCACCGCGATCAGTCTGGCCGCCACGGTCGATATCGCCACTCCGGCCACTCCCATTTTCAGGAAGGATAACGGCCCGTACAGGAACAGATAGTTGCCGCCGATATTGATGATATTGATCGCCAGTGAGACCCACATGCCGACCTTGGTGTATCCGTTGCATCTGAGTATCTGCAGCATGACGCTGAACACCGCGGAGATAAAGCCGCCTCCACCGACGATATAGATATATGTCATCGAATGCGGGCGCATCTCGGGCGAAACATTCAGCAGATTCATGATCAGAGGATTTGCCGCGCAGAACGTGCCGCTCAGGATCACGCCGACGATCAGGTTGACCACGAACGCGAGCGTGTAGATCATGTTCATCCTGTCATGCTCTGTGGCCCCGAGATACTGGGCAACAACCACGCTCGTTGCGGTCGCGATGACATTGAACAGGATGTTCATCATGAACATGATGGTATTTGCGTTTCCTACCGCTCCGACCGCGATCTCATCATAGTGGCTTAGCATCAGCATATCCACATTGTTGAGCATCGTGTTTAGGAGCAGCTCCAGAAACATCGGCCCCGCCAGGATCAGCATAGGCGTTTTTCGTCTATTATTATCGACTTTTTATTCTTCATCCGGCTTTTTCCTTTTTATCTTTCGCGGCAGAGCCGATCACATCAAACTTTTGTCGTCCCCAAAATACCGTTGACCTCCGCAAGTGTCGGCGGATTAAGCGGCAGCGGGAACCTCGAGATAGCGATAGCCGAGCAGGCGGAAGCAAACCTGACAGTCTCCTCATCGCTCATCCCGTGCAGCAGCGCGTATGTGCAGCCTGCCTTGAACGTATCTCCGGCGCCGAGCGTGCTCTTAACCTCAACGTCAAACGGCTTCATCCTACGAATCTCGCCGCCTTTTCTCGCATAGAGCATCTCGCCTCCGCCCTGCGTGATGATGGTCAGACCGTCGGTGGTCTCCTTTAAGAGCTCCATGATCGCGTCCGCGTCCATACCCGCATAGTGCTGCGAGGTACATTCCTTCGAAACAACGTTTATCGCCGCCATGCTGTGAAGCTTAGATGTATGCGGGCTGTCGATCGTCACGAACGGAACCCCGTGCTCCTTACAGAGCTTAGCGGCGAGCATGGTTTCCTCTCCGAATATCTCGGTCGGGATAACCTGCAGCTTCAAGCCGCGGATATTCGACCGTGTGGAGTTCATAGACAGTATCCTGCTGCCGGCCGTAGAAAAAGACCGCTGACTTTAAGTCACGCGGTCCAAAAACAAACGAT
>JAGCSS010000406.1 GCA_017964055.1 Lachnospiraceae bacterium | reverse complement strand
GCCCCTTGTTGAAACGGTGTATCTCATCAATGAACAGCATCGTGCGGCGACCATAGCCGCCAAGCGTTGTCTTTGCTTCATTTACCACGTCTTCCATATCCTTTTTGCCGGCCGCGGTCGCATTGATCTGCCTGAACTCACAGCTCGTGGACGCCGCAATGACGCGCGCCAGAGAGGTTTTTCCGGTGCCGGGCGGTCCGTAGAATATGACCGAACTCAGTCTGTCTGCCTTTATCGCGCGGTAAAGAAGCCTGTCCTTGCCCACGATATGCTCCTGCCCCACCACCTCTTCGAGGGTGGTCGGGCGCATGCGCGAAGCCAGGGGAGACTCCTTTTCCGTATTTTTATCCTTCATGTATTCAAAAAGATCCATAGGTCGTACTTTCTCCTTTTGCCGAACAAATGCAAGGCGGGCCTCCGCAGAACGCGGAGGCCCATTCCTTAGACTTTCGGATCTAACGGCTGAAGTTTGTACTGGATGCCTATATCCTTCTTCATGTACTTCCGGTAGAATGCGGACGAGATCCTCTTCATGATCATCTCAACATTCTCATAGGATGCCGTAGGAAGCAGGATAACATACTGGCTCATGCTGTATCTCGCAAGCACGTCGCCGCGCCTTAATGTCTCGTTGATCGCGAACTGCAGATCCTCCATGGCCCTGTTCATGACCTTCAGGGGCGCGTCCTCGTCGGTGGTCGACGAAAGGGTGATGAGACAGAGATATATCGAGTCGCCGCTTCGCGCGCAGGCTCTGGCCTCGAGCTGGTAAACATCCTTAAAGAACTCGTACTCGCAGAAGAACGCGCCCTGCGCCTCACCCTGCTCGCAAAGGTCCTCCTTGATGATGCCTATATCGGTCTCTATGCTCTTGGTCGTTTTAACGATAGTCTTGTACAGGCTCTTAAGCTCGGGCGAAGGCGTGATGCCGAAGCGCTTATAGAACATGTCGGTGGAATCGCTGTACTGCTTCAGTGCCTCGGCCTGCTGGCCTGACTTATACAATGCGTTGATGAGGTCGAAATAGAGGCTCTCGTCTAGCTTTTCGACCGTCAGTGCCTTACGGCATACATTAATGATCTCCTCATAGCGCTGGCCCTCGTAGTACAGGGCGATCAGCTCTCTGACGGCGTTCATGTATATCTTGTGGTAGTAGGATGAGATCGGGATAACCCAGCCCTCATTGTTCCTCGGAAGGAAATCTCCCTTATAGAGAGCGAGTGCCTCTGAATACAGATCGATCCTCTCATCCTTGGGGAGCGATTTCACCGATGCGCGGTTGCAGAGAAGCTCGAATTCGTCGGTGTCCACCCTGGTGACCACATCATGGTTCCAGGAATACTCTCCGCGCTTTAAGACGATGAGATCGTCTCCGTCCTCGGTCATGATCGGCTCAAGGCTCTTACGCGCACGATGCAGGAGCACCTTCAGCGCTCCGGAAGGGTTATCGCTCTCGCTGTCATCCCATAAAAGATCCGTCAGTTCCTCCTGTGATACCGTCCTGTCACGGTTCGCCATAAGGTATTCTATTAAATTCCAGGGCTTTTTGGAACGGTTGCTCTGATCATAGATCTTCTTGTTCTTGAACGAGATCGTAAACTCTCCGAGCATGGTAACATAGTATTCCTGCTTCATAAAATGACCCCCCAAATGTAGGAATTAATCCTCTAAATATAATTATATATATCCGTTTTTCTCCTGTCTACCTTTATTTTCGCTTTTTTGCATATTTTTTGTAACCCTGTAACCACAAAAATCCTTTTTTCACCATTTTCTCTGTTTTGTATGGTTACAGATCACCCGTACTGTCGCTGAAGAAATCTGTAACCGCCGATAGATACCGTTTGTATCGATATCATTAATCGTGAAAAAAGCGGTCACTTTTTTCGAAAGAACAAAATGCAAGATATATCGCAAATATGTATTTTTCTTGACATTTTTCCGTTTTTGTTATATTATATTTAAACTGGTGTACATATATGCTTTATCTTGCACTATCAGGCATTTCGGACACCAAATATGGTATAGGAGGAGCAAACACAGTGAAAACGATACTCGTTGTGGACGATAACAGTGTTGCGCTTAATCTGGCGAAAAGCATCCTGTCGGACACATACAGCGTTGTTACAGCTATTTCCGGCGAAGAATGCATCAGCCTTCTCAGCAAAGCCAGCTGTGATCTTATACTCCTCGATATACGCATGCCCAATCTTAACGGCGTGGAAACCCTGAAAAAACTCAAAGAGAACGAGCTCACCGCCGAGATCCCGATCATCTTCCTGACCGGAGATACCGATCCCGAGATGGAGCGCGAGTGCTTTGAGCTGGGCGCCTATGACGTTATCAGAAAGCCTTTCCAGAAGACCACTCTCAAGGTCCGCATCAGCCGTACCCTTGAACTGATCGAGCTGCAAAAGGATCTTAAGGGCCAGCTTCTCGAAAAGACCAAGGAGATCACGAGGATTTCTCTGAAATCCATGATGATGATCGCCAACACCGTAGATAAAAAGGACCCTCTCGCCGCGAACCACTCCACCAACGTTGCATGGTTCGCCGTCGAGATAGCGAAACGTATGGGCTGGAACAGCGATGATCTCTTCAACCTCCAGAACCTCGCTCTGGTCCATGATATAGGCAACATCTGCGTTTCCGATAATATCATCCGCAAGAACGGACCGCTGACCTCGAACGAGTACGAGGCCGTCAAAAAGCACACCTCACTCGGACGCAGCATACTGCAGGATCTCACCGTCATCCGTAAGGCCGCGGAAGTTGCGGAGACACATCACGAGCATTATGACGGCACAGGTTATCCGAACGGTCTCGCGGGAGACGCTATCCCGATCGAGTCCCGCATTATCGCCGTTGCCGACGCTCTCGATTCGATGACCTCCGACCGTTCCTTCAGAAAGAAGCTGGATAATCCCACCATTCTCCATCAGCTTCAGAACGGACGCGGTACGCAGTTCGATCCCGCGATGGCCGACATAGCCATCTCACTTGTAAAAGAGAATAAGATCGCCCCGATACCTTCGGAGCTCGAGCCCGAGGTTGACCTCGCCAGCGAGAGCAGCAAACTCTTACAGAAGGTTCTTCAGGAATATACCAAAGAGGTTAAGACCGACGCGCAGAAGGATGCGCTCACAGGCCTCTGGAACAGGGCATATACCATCGATTTCCTCAATGAGTTCCTTTTGGACAAGCGCCACTGCGGCTGCTTCTTCATGATCGATATCGACGGCTTTAAGCATATCAACGACACCTACGGCCACATCACGGGCGACAGCATCATCGTGAAACTGGCCGACACCCTGAAAAAGATAGTCAGATCGGACGATATCGTCTGCCGTATCGGCGGCGATGAGTTCATCGTATTCTTCAAGGGCGTGGCATCCCGCGAGTTCGCGTCTTCAAAGGCCGAGGAGATCATTCTCACCCTCGACCGCGACAAAAACGAATACCACATTTCGGTTTCCATCGGTATCGCGACCGCTCCGTACGACGGAAACGATTTCGTGACCCTCTACAATAAGGCCGACAAGGCTCTGTACCATGTAAAGGAGAACGGCAAGCACAGTTATCACTTCTACAGTGATGTCATCGGGCATGT
>JAGCSS010000405.1 GCA_017964055.1 Lachnospiraceae bacterium | reverse complement strand
AGATACTCGGCAAAATCAAGGATAACACCCTGCTGTCCGTATTCGATCAGGGAACTCTGCGCGATCTTTCCCTTAAGGATCAGATCGAAATCCTCTTCGCCCATAAGAGCCTGCTGAACTCTGGCCTTACGGTCCGAACCCATGTCTGTCCATTTAACATGGATACCGGTCATCTTCTCATATTCCTGCCAAACCTTGATCTGCGAAGGATCGTCAAATCCGGTAAGCGTGCAGCGGATAAGGATGTTCATTTCCGTGCCGTCCGCAATGGGCATCTTGCAGGGAATATTGCCTACGATGCAGTCAGCGTTCGTCTTTACGACATCACCCGAATTAACGGTTGCCTGGATGTCCTGCGTGCTGACCGTCTGTTTTGCGTCCTGCTTTGCGCCGGAGTCCGTCGATGCCGTGCTGTCCGTGCTGCTCTGTTTCTGTGTCTGATTCTGCGTCTTAGCTGTGTCCTCTTTCTTACCGCAGGCTGCCAGCGACAATACCATTGCCGCGATCAGGATGATGCTTAAAAATCTCTTTTTCATTTTGTACCCCCTTAATATCATTATATCAGAAAACACCTCAGGTTTCTCCCGGATGTATTTCCCGTTTTCAGCCCTTTACCGCTCCGATCATTACGCCCTTGACAAAATATTTCTGCATCAGGGGATAGAGGAGCATTACAGGGATCGATGACACCACGATGGTGGCGTACTGTATTCCGACTTCCTTAAGCGATGCATCCACAACGCTGAAGCCCTGGCCCAAACCTTCCTCGGTATATGACGAGGCCTGTATCAGTATCTCTCTCAATACCAGCTGGAGCGGGTATTTGTCCTTATCGGTGATGTACATCATCGCGCTGAAATATGCATTCCAGTGGCCGGCCACGTAAAAGATCAGCATAACCGCCATGATCGCCTTTGACAGAGGAAGCACGATCTTGAAGAGAGTCCTCAAGTTCCCGCATCCGTCCATTCTCGCCGCCTCTATCAGCTCTCCGGGTATCGATGACTGGAAGTAATTCCTCATTACCAGCATGTTGTATACGGAGATCGCGCCGGGAAGCATAAGGACCATATATGAGTTGAGCAGCTTCAGGTCCTTCATCAGCAGGTAGTTCGGGATCATGCCCGCATTAAAGAACATCGTAAATGTGATGAATATCGTAAGGACATTTCTTCCCGCAAGCTTTTTGTTCGAAAGCGGAAATGCGCACATCGTGGTCATCGCGATGTTTATCGCGGTTCCGACTACAGAGATGAATACCGTATTTCCGTAACCCCTGAGTATCCTGGAATTCGAGATTATTGCCTTGTAGGAGTCCAGGTTCAGTCCCTTCGGCCAAAAGATCACGTTGCCCCTGATGATCTCCGACGGACTGGAAAATGACGCGCTCAGCACAAATATCAGCGGATAAACGACGATCAGGATTATCAATGCGGAAAAAACGTAGATAAATATGTTGAACGCCCGGTCCGTTCCCCTCTCCTTTATCTTCGAGGGTACTGCGGCTTTTTTTTCTTTCTTTTCTGTATCCTTCATCTTACCCTCCGTTTACCACAGGCTCGTATCCGAAACCGTCTTCGCTATCTTGTTCACTGCCAGCAGAAGGACTATGTTGATCAGCGCATTGAAAAGTCCGACCGCAGTCGAGTAACTGTACTGGAGCTGCTCCATGCCCTGCTTGTATATATAGGTCGCGATAACCTCGCTGGTCTGGGCATTCATCGAATTATGCATAAGATATGCCTTTTCGAATCCGATGTTCATGATCTTTCCGAAATCCATGATCAGGAGCGTTATCGCCGTCGGAAGGATACCGGGTATCATGATATGTCCGATGATCTTGATCCTGTTCGCTCCGTCTATCTTTGCGGCCTCGATCAGCTGCGGATCGATATTCGTGAGCGTTGCCAGATAAATGATCGAACTGTATCCGGCGTTCTGCCAGATGCCAGAGATAATGTACAAGGGCTTGAACCATTCGGGTTTGCTCGCAAAATAGATCGAGTTTCCGCCCATTCCCATTATCAGCTGATTGATGATACCGGTCCGGGGAGCTACCAGCGAATCTACGATGGCCACGAGAACGACCGTTGAAATGAAGTGCGGTACATAAGTTACCATCTGCAGCGTCTTCTTAAATCTGGTCTTTCTTATCTCGTTCATTACCAGCGCAAGTATGATCGGCACCGGGAACGAGAAGAGCAGCTGCAGGACCGAAAGACTTACCGTATTCTTCAGTATCTGAATGAAATACGCATTCTTGAAGAATCTGATAAAATGCTGAAAACCGTGGTCCGCTGCCCAGGGACTTCCGAAATACCCCTGTTTGATCTTGAAGTTCTTAAACGCGATTATCAGCGCTCCCATCGGCCTGTACTTAAATATACAGAAATAAATGATGGGAAGAATAAGCAGCAGATACATATCCCAGTATCGCCTGAACGACTTGGCGATCGTTCCTCTTCTTGGCGTTTGCTTATCAGCCCCGTTCAATTTCATCCCCTCCTCCGCTTTTTTTGCAGGCGGATGTCCCTGCTTCGACTCAAGTTTAATTCCTTCCCCGCCGACTTCTCAATAGTCACAAACTGCTCTTTGGGCTCCGGTACAGTTTTCGACAATCCGATATGCAGAGACTGAATAACAAAAATATGCAAATGTCAGATTCTGCATATTGACGCAAAGAGAGCACTGTCTTTTGACAGTGCTCTCTGAACAGTCATCTGTTTATTTTGTATCGCGTTACCGCCGGTCATCCTCCGGTCAGGCCCTTTCTTCATCCCTGAAATTCTTTCTGTAGCTCATCGGCGTTACGCCCTCTTTCTTTTTGAACTTTCTTATGAAATTGCTCTTGTCTATGTATCCCGCGCGCTCCAGGATCTCGTCGAGCGAAAGATCGGTGCTCTTCAGCAGATCCTTCGCGATCTCCATTCTCGCATTCTCGACATATGCCATCGGCGTGCAGTCCATTCGCTGCTTAAAGTATCTGCTCAGATACGAAGGCGATACTCCGCACTCATCCGCCAGAACGTCGAGCGAGAGCATGCTGTCGCAGAGTTTTTCCGCGATCACCGCCCTGATCCTGTTCAGCAGCTCGTGCGCGGGTTCGGAATCCTTTTTGCTCAGCCTGCTCTTTTCTATTCGCGCTTCCGTGATCTTTACGGCAATATCGCGCAGCCTGTCGAATATGTTATCGATATCCTCATGACCTGAGGAAAGCTCGGAAAAGACATCGTCCAGCATCTCTTCCTCACCGTTTTCGCTTGCATATTCAAGCAGCATGAGCGCCGAACTGTATGCCATGTAGTTCCTGAGCATCGGCCGCCCGATGAGCGTGGCCTTT
>JAGCSS010000404.1 GCA_017964055.1 Lachnospiraceae bacterium | reverse complement strand
GCGTATGATTTAGAAGATGACGACCATGAGACCGCCTTGGCTCCCACTACTTTGAGCTGCAGGGTCTCACCCACTTTGAGGGTCGCGGTCTTGGGACTCACGTAAGGGTTCTTGACTTTGATCGTGCAGGTAAAGGTGCTGCCCTTCGCGGTCGTTGCCGTAATAGTGGCGCTGCCCTTTTTAAGAGCAGTTACGAGTCCGCTGCTGTCCACGCTCGCCACGGATTTGTCGGACGAGGTCCAGAGCACGGTTTTTGTATAGTTTTTCAGTGTCAGCTGCTGCGTTTTGCCGACATAGAGAGTTTTCTTGGTGGTGTTGAGCTTTACCGTCGCAGCCTGTACTTTGCCCGCAGGCAGCATGGTAATGACCATTGCAAATGCAAGGATCAGAGTCGTGATCGCCTTTAACGGGTGGTTAGTTCTCTTATTCTGCATATATTCTCCTTTCAGGCACTCGCAGTTTATGCTTCGCATAATTCTGCTTGCCTTTTGCTTCACTCAGTCAGTTTTGCAACGAGCTTCGCAAAGTTCATGCCGTGCGAGGCCTTGACGAGTACCGTATCGCCTTCGGCAAGTCCTAAGCTTTCCACATTGTCGAGCAGATCGTCGAGGGTGCCGAAGAAGCACGGCTCGCATGTTCCGCCTGTCTCCCTCGCCGCATCATACATATTCTCCGAAAGTTCACCGACGCACACGAGCATATCGATCCCGTGCGAGGCCGCATACCGTCCGACCTCGGCGTGAAGTATGGGCGCGTTGTCTCCGAGCTCGAACATGTCTCCGAGTATTGCGATCTTGCGGCCGGATGCGCTCATCATCAGATCTATCGCCGCGCAGTCGGCTTTGGGATTGGCATTGTAGCAGTCGTCGAGCACCAGAATCCTGCCGGTATCTATGAGCCTGCTGCGTCCGCTCATCGGCTGTGCCGCAGCGATACCTGCCGCTATCTCCGCCGGATCCATACCGAACATCAGGCCCGCAGCCGTAGCCGCCAGGCTGTTCAGGACCATATGCGCTCCGGGAAGATGAACTTTTGCGCTGAAACGTCCCTCTGACGCGGTGTCCCCGGCCACATTCTCCATCCACGGACCTGTATGATACAGGATATCCGTCTCGGTGCCTTTAAGTCCCATATTTACGGTATTTTCCGCATATATGTCTCCGCCTCTGCCGTAACGGACTATGCTGAGCCCCGGAACGTCGCGCACGGTCGAGAGTTTTTCGTCCTCCGCGTTCAGGATCAGCGTCCCGCCCGCTCTTACATGCTTAAACACCTCGGATTTGGCCCGCAGCACACCGTCCAGGTCTTTTAAGAACTCCAGATGGCAGGGGCCCACATTCGTGAATACCACCGCGTCGGGCTTCACTATCTCTCCGAGACGGTCCATCTCTCCGAAATGATTGATGCCCATCTCCACAACAGCCGCTTCATGCTCGTCCCTGAGCCTGAATATCGTGAGCGGCACTCCGAGCTCGTTATTGAAATTCCCCTCGGTCTTGAGCGTATTGAATCTCTGTTCCAGGACCGAAGCCACGAGCTCCTTTGTGCTCGTTTTGCCGACAGAGCCGACTATCCCCACGATCCTGACTTTGCTCATCTGCTCGCGGTAATAGCGCGCCAGCAGCCTCAGTGCCTTTAAAGTATCATCAACTACTATGCACGGTCCCGCGGCGTCCCCGGGTACCTTCTCGCAGATGACGCCCATCGCGCCTTTTTCAAATACCTGTCCGATATAATCATGCCCGTCCGAATGCTCGCCGCGTATGGCGGCAAACACTGTCCCGGGACCTGCCTTGCGTGAATCGGTGATGATCTCAGAAGCCTCGGCCGCGCCGGCATCCGCTTCTTTTCCTGCCGTATCCCCATTTCGGTATGCCGCCCGGCATTCGGCGGCTCCTTCCGGATACACGAGCCGTCCTTCGACTGCCTGTGCGATCCTCTCCAAAGTCATTCCTCTCATGGCAAACCCTTTTATTTATACTTATTCAGCGAAACGCGGATGATCTCCTCACAGAGCTCGGGGAACTCGGTGCCCTCGGCTCTCGCCTCCTGAGGGATAAGGCTCGTGGGTGTCATGCCGGGCAGAGTATTTGCCTCGAGGCAGAACAGCTCTCCGTCCTCGTTCATCAGTATATCCATGCGCGCGTAAGTCTTGATCCTCAGCGTATTGTACGCGTCGAGCGCCACCTTCTGTATGCGCTTTGTCAGCTCTTCGGAGATCTCGGCGGGACAGATCTCAACGGTCGCGCCCGCCTCGTATTTATTTTTATAATCATAAAAGCCCTGCTTCGGTATGATCTCAACCACGGGAAGAGGTCTGCCGTCAAATACGCAGTCGGTGAACTCCCTGCCCTTGATATACTGCTCCACGATGGTCTGTCCGTCGAGACGCGCGCATTCCGCCACAGCGTCACGGTATTCCCGCTCATCATGCACGATGAATACGCCGATCGACGAGCCGCCGCTGCTGACCTTGACTACCGAAGGGAACTTCGGCACGTAAGGATCGTCGGGACCGGTAAGGATATAGGACTCGGGTGTGGGCACGCCGTTAACCTTGAACAGCGCCTTTGTGACCGTTTTGTCCATGGCCAGGGCCGAGCTTAAGTAATCCGTACCTGTGTATTTGATGCCGTACAGGTCGAGAGCCGCCTGGATCTTTCCGTTCTCGCCGAAATCGCCGTGCAGGCCCATGAACACGATATCCGCGGCCCTGCAGATCCTGATAACGTTCTCACCGAAGAGCTCGTCGGTCTGGAGCCTCCTCGAAGCCTTGACAGCCTCGATATCGGGCGCGGTCTCGCTGACCTTTGCCGATTTTTCGGCCCAGTCGATGCCTGCGGTAAAGAGTGAGTCCTCCTCGCCGGGTGCCAGGTCCTTCTCATAACCGAGATAAACATCCAGCAGGATCACAT
>JAGCSS010000403.1 GCA_017964055.1 Lachnospiraceae bacterium | reverse complement strand
CGATCTTTGTACCGTCAATAAAGATGTTCTCACCTGATATTTCGCCAATGTCAAGAAGGATACCATCAGTCTTTGCCATAAGCTCTTTTGCACAGGCTGACAAATGGATCGAAATGAAACGCGCAATGGTTGCATGATCAGGAGCAGGAAAACCTTCAAGGAGGTACATGAAATTGATGTCACGGCGGCACGACTTTTCAATATCGCGGCTTGAATAGATACGGTTCATCGCTGCATAGACAACGATCTTTAACATCTGCCGTGGTGACGCCTGATTCTTCCTGATCCTGTCATATGTTGCATACAGTTCAGTCAGATCCATTTCCTCCACAAATGCGCTTACCAGTCGTACCGGATCATCGGCAGGTATAGAAAGTTCTAAATTCAGCGGAAGTTTGATTTGATAACAGAAAGAAGATGCGGTATAATCTCCCTGTAAGATATTTTGTAGTCGCATACATATATTTTACACCAAACACCGGTGTTTTCATAGCCCCGGTGTTTGTTTTTTTCAGGTTTTTACAGCCTTTCACGGTCGATAAAAAAACAGATTTCGGGATTGTATAGGGGAAAGTGCGGCGCGGCTCGGGCGTGGCGTAATCTTAATATCGCATTCCGAGTAAAGCAAAGGGCTCGTGACGGGTATGCTCCCGAGACGAATTGCATTTGTCGGATAGACCCGCGTTTTTAGCCGAATCGAAATCGCCTCTTAGAGCAGCAAGGCGCGAAGCCATTGCTGAGCGGCTTAATTGCTGCTCTTAGAGGAAGTTTGACGAGGCGTTGCGGCAGCAATTCGTTCGGGAGTTGCCCGCCGCGAGCCCTTCTGTTATCATCGACCGCGATATTAAGATCACGCCGTACTCAAGCCGCCGCCCGCGCCGAAACGGCAAGAAAAAGGGGACGGAAGAACCGTCCCCGCATCTTTCACTCGCTATTGAATTAGAGGTACTTCTTCAGCGTCTCAACCCTGTCGAGCTTCTCCCAGGGCAGATCGAGATCGGTACGTCCGAAGTGACCGTAGGATGCGGTCTGCTTGTAGATCGGGCGGCGCAGGTCGAGCATTTTGATGATGCCTGCGGGGCGCAGATCGAAGTTGTCGCGGATGATCTCGAGGAGCTTCGAATCGCTGAGTTTGCCGGTTCCGAAGGTATCGATATTGATCGATGTCGGACGCGCAACTCCGATAGCGTAGCTCAGCTGGATCTGGCACTTGTCGGCAAGTCCCGCGGCTACGATGTTCTTAGCTACATAGCGGGCTGCATAGCAGGCTGAACGGTCAACCTTTGTCGGATCCTTGCCCGAGAAGGCTCCGCCGCCGTGAGGCGCGTATCCGCCGTAGGTATCAACGATGATCTTGCGGCCGGTAAGACCCGAGTCACCGTTGGGTCCGCCGATAACGAAACGTCCGGTGGGATTGATATAGTACTTTGTATTTTCATCGAGCATGTTCTTGGGAAGCACGGGATCGAACACATACTTTTTGATATCCTCATGGATCTTCTCCTGAGTCACATCGGGATCGTGCTGGGTCGAAAGCACCACTGCCTCGATCCTTGCGGGCTTGCCCTCCTCATCGTATTCGACGGTAACCTGTGATTTGCCGTCGGGACGAAGGTACTTCAGTGTGCCGTTTTTGCGGACCTCGGCGAGCTTACGCGTAAGCTTGTGAGCCAGCGAGATGGGATAAGGCATATATTCCTCGGTCTCATTCGACGCATAGCCGAACATCATGCCCTGATCGCCCGCGCCCACGTTGTCGGGATCGGCCTCGGCGCACTTGTTCTTGAGCGCGTTCTCCGCATCAACGCTGCCTGCATCGGTAATGTCGATGTCAGCTGCTGCCTTCTGCTCAGCCGATACATTAACGCCCATCGCGATATCGCTCGACTGCTCGTCCAGCGCTACCATAACTCCGCAGGTATCCGCGTCAAAGCCGTATTTTGCGCGGTCGTATCCGATCTCGCGCACGGTATCGCGCACGATCTTCTGAATGTCAACATAGCCCTTTGTCGTGATCTCGCCCATAACGAGCACCAGTCCGGTGGTGCAGCAGGTCTCGCATGCCACACGGCTCATGGGATCCTGCGCGAGCATCGCGTCAAGCACCGCATCCGAGATCTGATCGCAGACTTTGTCGGGATGTCCTTCGGTTACCGACTCTGATGTAAATAATCTTCTCTCCATAATTACTCCTTTCATAAAAGAAATCCGCTCGAAGAATCAAGCGGACCTGAACGCAAATATTCAAATCCTCTTATTGTTCGATCGCTCGCTCAACTTGGCACCTTCCGTAAAAAACGGGGTTGTCGTGACTTCACAGAGTTTTTCCTCTCCGTCACTCTGAATAAGAGAAATTCACTATGATTACAATACTCCGAAAGACTGCGGTTGTCAAGAAAAACCCTCCCGCGGGCTTTTCCCGTATCTCCTGACCCATGCACGGTAAAAGCTCGAATAATCCCCGAAGCCGCACCTCTCGGCAGCTTCTCCCGCAGGCACTCCCTTAGACATGAGTTCACCTGCCGCAATGAGCCGTTTGGCCGTGATGTACTCCCAGGGCGCGGCTCCCGTCGCCTCCCTGAAAATACGTCCGAGCGACGACAGGCTGATATAGAACTCATCTGCGATCGCAGGCAGGGAAATATCCTCAAAGAGATGGCCATTCACATATCTGATCAGCTTCTCCGACTGCGTATCGGGCTTCTCCGCGCTGTCTGAGCGCCCCTCAAACTCTTTCCCGAGGAGCAGCAATATCTCAAGTATCGACGAATACGCAGCTATACGCCTCTCATATTCATCGGGAAAACCGGCGCACAGCCTGACAAAAAACTTCTCCGCTGCCGGCAGGTCGTAATGGTTGCCCGTCCCCAGCGCGCGGTCGGTAAAAGGCCTTACAAGACGCCTGTCCGGATCGATGCCGTCAAACAGATTCAGAGGGAAATTGATCGCGAAACGCTCATACACACCGCTTTTTAAGAGCCTCGGGCGGTGTACCTCACCCGGCCGCATGATGAGCATGCTCCCGCGCTTCATCGGATACTCATTGCCCTCAACCAGATAATCCGCGCTGCCCTCCATGAAATAATAGAGCTCGCATCGGTCATGAATATGCATGGTAAACCCGCGGTCATCCGCTTTCTCCTCGCGCACATGCCGGGAATAGATCCCGTCCGCCTCATGATCAAAAAAAGTATCCATCCGCATCCTCCGCCGGGTAACTGCTGCCGCAATATACTGCGTTCCTTGATCCTTATTTTGATGGTAACGCATTTTGACCGAATATGCAATCTATTTGACTGTATTTACAATTTTAATGCAAATTATCTCATGGTATATTGATCATAAAGAACGGCAGACATAAACTGCGACTGCCCGAAACGCAGTGAAAGGAGCGCGTATGAAATACAGACTTGCAGCCTTCGCGGATGAAGCCTCATCTTCGGTCCGCGGTCAGATAAAGGCCATGAAGGAAAACGGGATCGAGATGCTCGAGATCCGCGGCGTGGACGGTACGAACATTGCTGATATAACAAAAGAGAAGGCCGCCGAAGTAAGATCGATGCTTGATGACGCGGGCATAACTGTCTGGTCTCTCGGCTCTCCATACGGAAAGATCGACCTCAGAGACGATTTCGAAAAGCACCTCGACAGCTTCAGGCACGGACTGGAGCTCGCAGATATCCTAGGTGCCGGGCACATCAGGCTTTTCAGCTTCTACGGCGCAAAGAACGAAACCGATGAAGTCACAGAAAGACTCGGCCGCTTTATCGATGCGGCATCTGGAACCGGCCTGCTGCTCTGCCACGAGAACGAAAAAGGCATCTATGGGGAAACTGCCCGCGAGTGCCTGACGCTCCATAAGTCTCTGCCTTCGATAAAAGCCGTCTTCGACCCCGCCAATTTCATCCAGTGCGGTCAGGAGACAAAGGAAGCCTGGGATATGCTCGAGCCCTACATCGAATACATGCATATCAAGGACGCACTCCCCGACGGCACAGTTGTACCTGCGGGCAAGGGTGTCGGTGATCTGCCGTTCCTGCTCGGCCGCTATCAAGGCGAGGTGCTTACGATCGAACCGCATCTGGGCGTGTTCGAAGGCTTTGATAAGCTCGAGAGCAGCGAAAAGAGCAAGATGTGCGAATATACATACCCTACTCCTGAAGCAGCCTTCAAAGCAGCTGCGGACGCGCTTAAGGCATTGATATAACGGATCGGAGGAAAATATGGACAAGATAAGACTCGGAATAATAGGCGTCGGAAACATGGGCAGCGGACATTTGAAGGGAATCGTCGACGGCCTCTGCCCCAACATAGAAGCTGCGGCTTATGCAGACATCGATCCGGCAAAGCTTGAGCGAGCAAAAGGCATCGCCCCCAACGCTAAGGGCTTTGCCGACCCGATAGAGATGCTCGACAGCGGGCTCGTGGATTCGGTGCTCATCGCCGTACCTCATTACGATCATCCCACTCTCGCCATCGAGTGCTTTAAGCGCGGGATCCATGTAATGACGGAAAAACCCGCGGGCGTATACACCTCGCAGGTCAGGGAGATGAACCGCGCCGCTGACGAAGCGGGCGTCGTATTTGCGATAATGTTCAATCAGCGCTCCAATCCCCTGTTCGCAAGGGCCCGCGAGATCGTGGCGGGCGGACAGCTGGGTGAATTAAAGCGTCTTGTATGGATCATCACCAACTGGTACAGAACACAGAGCTACTACGATTCCGGCTCCTGGAGGGCCACATGGGACGGTGAAGGCGGCGGCGTACTGCTCAACCAGGCCCCGCACAATCTCGATCTGTGGCAATGGATATTCGGCATGCCCGAGCGCGTGAGGGCATTCTGCTCTTTCGGCAAATATCACAGGGTGGCGATCGAGGATGATGTAACTATATACGGTGAATACAAAAACGGCGCCACTTCGACATTCATCACCACCACCGGCGAGACTCCCGGTACCAACAGACTTGAGATCTCGGGTGATAAGGGAAAGCTCGTTCTCGAAGACGGAATACTCAAATGGACCAAGCTCAAGGTCCCCGAGCGTGAATTCTGCTTTACCTGCGAGTCAGGATTTGCCACACCCGAAACGGAATACGAAGAGTTCACCGCAAAGGAGGAGGACGGTCATCCGATACTCCTGAACAATTTCGCGGATGCCATATTAAAAGGAACGCCCCTGATCGCTGACGGGCGAGAGGGGCTTAATTCTCTGATGCTTTCAAATGCTGCCTATCTGTCGGCCTGGACCGATGACTGGGCAAAACTGCCGGTAGACGAAGAAGCCTTCATGTCACATCTGAACAGGCTCCGCGCCTCCGAAAAAAAAATTGATTTTATAACTCCTCCCCCCGAGCCTGTCGAATCGCTTCGCGAAAGATGGCGCGTGAGATGGTGACCGACAGGGTATCGTCTGATCTGCAAGCCGCAGGTCTTTCAGATACCCTGTTTTTTTCTGTTTTTCTCAACGTACATAGCCCTGTCCGCCTCTTCGATCGCGTTATTCAGCTCCAGACGGGCACCGGGCGTCGATACGGAATAACCGAAGCTCATCCCGATATCATACGGCAGGCGCTGACGCTCTACAGCCTGCCCCAGACGCCTGTTTATCGCATCTTTCATGCCGTCAAGGTATGCTCTGTCGGTATGATGCGAGAGGATCAGGAACTCATCTCCTCCGTACCTGGCCACAAAATCCTCTTTGTCGGTCGATTCGGTGACCGCGTCCGCAAGGTTGCAGATCGCGTTGTTTCCCGCGAGATGACCGAAGGTATCGTTGATCGATTTGAGACCGTCCATGTCGATCATAACGACCGCAAAGCTGCCGCTCTCCTCGAACGAAGGAGCAAACCTGCTGAGACCGTGGCGGTTGTAAAGATTCGTCATCTGGTCGTGCATATGCAGCTCCTCGAGCGCTTTCAGGTTGCTGCGCAGTATCATCTGCCTGTGTAGGTTCGCGATATTGTTTCCGAGACTCTCATGGCATATGCGGTAATTATATACATTGACCGGCATATAATCGTTGTGGATGACCATATAGCCGAAATCCCTGTTCCTGTAGTGGATCGGATAAAAGATCAGTATGTCACCGGCATGCGCCTCCACAGGTATAATGTCCCCGATCGGGAATGTGGTCTCGCCCGAGAAAACGTCTCCGCCCGTGCTCCTGCCTGCGATCACCCGCATGACAGGATCGTACGGCGCATCAGCGTCGGTCTTTGTATCCGCCCTGTCGCTCATGATGTAGTCGATGTCGCTCTCGTTCAGGCAGCAGTAATAAGAGGCGATCCCGAGCCCCTTCATCATGCCGTCTATGCCGCTGCTGAGCTGACCGATCGTCTCCACCTGCTCGAGTATGTCGCTCAGGTACATCGCGCTCTTTATCTGGCTGGCCGCCTCGACCTTGTTGAATATCAGGTTCTGATAAATGCCGGAGCTCCCGTCGTTGTCCCCGTCACATGCGTCACAGCCGCAGCTTCTGCGGAAGACAGTCCTGCCCTTATATATAGTCGCCTCCGAAACCTGCTCGCCGTTCATCAGCCGTTTCAGCACATCGCACGCAAGCACCGCCGCATCCTTATCCCTGCGGTCGATGCCCGTTATCGACGGTCTGAATACCATGCTGTTATTGCTGTAATTGAACGAGCAGACCTTAATATCGTCGGGGACCCTGATCCCCCTGCTCTCGAGCTCCATGGTCAGTCCTATGGAGCATACGTCATGCACGCAGATCACGGCATCGGCATCACGCATAACGCCGCGTCTGTCGTATTTATCGTATATCTGCCTTCCTATCTGGATACCCACGAGACTGTCCAGTATCCTTCTCTCATCAACGGGTATGCCGTGCTTTTCCAGAACATCACGGTATATGGCGCGTGCAGTATCCGAAATACGTCTGTTGCCTTCGTTCAGGACCAGATTGATGTTCCGGCAGCCATGCTTTGCCACAAGATGCTCGAACAGCTCATACGCGGCATCCTGTGAATCAAGATGTACCGCGGGCACTCCGGGAACATCTATATTGATCGTAACGACAGGCACGCCTCTTTTAATGAGTTTGCCGGCTATTTCCCCGGCCAGGGCGTTGCTTCCGAGATTTGCCTCGATAATGCAGCCGTCCAGTTCCATATGATCGAGCAGACTGTAATTGGCTGCCTCGCCGTGACGGTATTCTTTTTCTTCTCCGTTGATAAAGACACCGTAGTTGGTAAACACATAGAATATATAATCTCCGCGCTTTTTCAGCTCCGAGTGGACCGAAGTGATGATATTCCGATGCCTCTCGTTATTCGATGCGCAGATGACCAGTGCTATCTTTTTGGGCTTTTTTTCTTCATCTTTGCTCATAGAATGCTTCCTCATCAGGAACTCTGTTTCAAAAGATCATTCCGACAGTCAGATTCGCGGATCGCTTCATTCTCCGCTTTTTATATACAGGCTCTCCTCCGAACCGGTATGGAATCGGACCTCTTCGGACGAGCCGTCTGCCTTGACCAGCACCGCCGTCAAAATGTCGTCATTGTAAAAGCCTGTTCCGTACGAGAGTTTCTCGATCCATCCGTCGCGGCAGAAGAATCCGTCGGTGGTCACGACACGCTCATCCGGGTCGGCGTCCATATCCGCCTCGTAACGTACCGTGAGGAGCTCACGCTGGTTTATCTTTACGCTTAAAACGCCGTCGATAAAAAGCAGCGCAACATCGGCGAACCGGCCTTCGCCGACATAATCGAAACCGGTCAGCGACTGTGTCCAATAGTACGGCTGATCCTTTTCCAGACCGTCATCGCCCGAAGAACTGTTCTCCTTGCCGGGCACAGGCTTTGAAACATTTTCCTGCCAGATCTCCGTACGCTTCACCGCAGATGCGGGAGAAACGATCTCACAGCCCTCGGGGAAACTCGGGTATTTCTCATCCTGTCCGTAATAATCCGGTATCGCGCCGGTAAACTCAGCTTTTTTCAGCCCGTCGCACTTCATGAAGGCTTTCTCGCCGACGCTGCTGATACAGTTCCCGAAGGTGACCTTTGTAAGACCCGGGCATCCGTTGAAAGCATATTTCCCGACATAAGCCAGACCATCGGGGAATACGAGTTCGCCTTTAAGTCCCTCACACAGCGAGAACGCGCTATCCTTGATATGCGTAAGCGTCTCCGGGAAGCCTGCTATCGAAGTAAAGCTCTTGCAGCCCGAAAATGCAGCTTGTCCGATAGAGATAAGCTTTGAAGGAAGTTTGAGTTCACCGGTAAATGCAGTATCTCCGAAAGCATGGTCGCCGATGATAAGCAGCGACTCGGGCAGAACCAGTTCTCCGGTAAGGCTCTTACAGCCGCGGAAAGTCCCCGAGCAGATATAATCGATATTTGAGGGAAGTTTCAGCGAGGTAAGGCTCTCACAACCCTCAAAAACGTTGTTCTCCATACGCTTCATGCCGTCGGGCAGCACTATCGCGCCTTTAAGATTTCTGCAATACGCCAGCGCTCCGTTGCCCATGTACTCAAGGCTCTCAGGCAAAGTCAGCGTTCCGTCGAAGCCGCAGCTGTTAAAAGCATGGAAACCGATCTCCTTAACGCCCTCGGGGATCACCAGATCGCCCTTGAAATTCTCGCAGCTCGTAAAGCAGGAATACTCTATTTTATCAAGACCGGCCGAAAGCTTCAGTCTGCCGTCAAAACCGCACTGGCTGAAGGTCCAGTCTCCGATGAAAGTAACGGAATCGGGAATGATAAGATCGCCGGTCAGCCCACTGCACTCATGGAAAGCACATCTGCCGATAGTTTCCAGACCGTCGGGCAGCACTAACGTGCCCCTGACACTCTCCAGCTGCTGAAAAGCCTCCGGTCCGATCTCCTTCAGCGATTTCGACAGCTTAATGCCGGTAAAGCCCTTGCAGCGCGTGAACGCATAGCCGCCGACCGTCTCGACCGAATCCGGGATAGTCAGAACGCCGGTCAGGCCCTCGCAGGCGTAAAACGCGAACTCACCGATAGTCTTTAAGGTACTCGGAAGCACAAGTTCGCCGGTCAGCCTCTGGTTCGAATAAAACGCATTGTTCGCGATAGACGTAATGCCCTCGCCGATGACCAGCTTTTTGATCGTATAGTCGGACCACATGAACTTCTCCGCCGCCATCTCGCCGGTACCGGTAAATGTCAGTGTCTTGCTCGACTTATCATAGGTCCAGGTAATATTGTCGCCGCAGGTACCCGAAGCCGCACCCTTGCCGCCGCTCACCTTGCCGTTGTTTCCTTCCTTGTCCTTACCGCATCCAAACAAACCAAACAGCATAATAACCCCCATCAAAATAACAAATAATCGTTTCATCAGGATTGTACCTTTCTGCTACATGAACCATCGTTCATCTTTCTGCTAATTATATTAGCACATATATCAAATTTATTCATCACTCTTATGAATGACCTCACATTTCAGATCTCCAGTGAGCCAGTTCACCCGATACGCTCTAAAAAATCAGCGGATTGCTTCACTAAAAATATTAACTTGTAGGAAACAGCAATTGCCGCATCTGAGTATGCGGCAATTGCGTGACTTTATATATTTATTTTTTCAGTGAAGCAAGCCTCTCCTCAACCTGATTGAACATATCGGTGTACTTGGCGAGCTTTGCCTTCTCCTCTGCGAGCTTCGCCTCGGGAGCCTTGTTCACGAAGTTCGGGTTGGCGAGCATGCCGTTTACGCGCTTTAACTCACCCTCGAGGCGGGTCTTTTCCTTCTCAAGACGCTCGATCTCCTTCGCGATGTCAACGAGCTCAGCGAAAGGAATGTAGATCGTGGCACCGTGGATCAGAGCCGAAACCGCGTCCTCACCGAT
>JAGCSS010000402.1 GCA_017964055.1 Lachnospiraceae bacterium | reverse complement strand
CTGCGTGGGAGAGAGTGCGCTCGAGTATCAGGATGAGAACGGACGCTGGATATGCAATTTCACATCGCCCGAGTGCATCGCCGCGATGGAATACATGCGCGATCTGCGCTGGAAATATGACATCCTGAATGCCGATACGACTACCACAGACTGGGCCGGCGCGCATTCGGAGCTCGGCACGGGCGAGGCTGCAATGAATTTCGCCGCGGACGATTCGGTCGATCAGCCCACCTCAAACAAGGGTCTGGCGCTCGAAGACTTTGCCCTGATACCGTTCCCTGAGGGACCTGCGGGACGCTACGCTCTCGCCGGAGGAACCTGCTATATGTTCTCGCCCGATATTACGGCGGATCAGGGACGCGCGCTCATGGCATACCTTAAGATACTCGGGAAGCTGCCCTTCCTCGATGATGACATCGTAGCCGGCATGCGTTCGGACTATGCCGCAAAGAAGGACAGAGGGGCACCGGTACTGCCCGCGATCAGCGCATGGAACGACGATGAATACAATAAGACCAAGCGCGCGATCATAGACGAATACTGCAATGTTGACATGCGTCTCTACAACGATTTCTTTGATTCGATCTCCGAAGGCACCATCACATTAAAGGCCGAGGAGCCCGTATTCGCGCAGCAGCTCTACAGAGAGCTGACCGCAGTGATCCAGAGAATGATCACCCGTGAGGGCGCAGATGTCGTAAAGGCTCTGACCTCCGCTCAGGAGTCATTCCAGGAGTATCTTGACGACGAGATAAATAACTGATTACCCAGAGGTATACAACGTGAACAGGATCACCAGACACTTCAAAGGATTGCGCATGAGTATGCGGGACTTACGTTCCTGGCTGATCATGCTGCCCGGACTTATACTGATGACATTCTTTGTCTGGGAACCGCTGCTCGAGAGCATCCGTATGAGCTTATACAAAACGGAGAATGTTGAGCTGGTCGAGTTCGTGGGACTAAAGAATTTTATCAGCGTGGCCGGGAAGACCAATTTTACCCAGGCACTCGTAAACACCTTTTCATATACGTTCTGGTCGCTGGTAATAGGCTTCCTGCTCCCGATCATCCTTGCGATGCTGATCGGTGAGACCTCGCGCGGAAAAGGTCTTTTCCGTACGGCTGCCTATCTGCCGAACATGCTGCCCGGACTCGCGGTCATCATCCTGTGGTCGGCGTTTTTCTCGGGCGGCAAGACAGGCGTGCTGAATATTATCCTCAGTCATTTCGGGGTTTCTGCGCAGACCTATCTGACCAAGGCCAACCTTGTCATCCCTATCATCATAACCATAGCCACATGGAAGGGCGCCGGGGCGACCGCGCTCATCTATATGGCAGGCATGGCGGGCGTTAATTCGGAGCTCTACGACGCGGCAGCGATCGACGGCGCGAATGTATGGCAGCGTGTGAGGCATGTGCTCGTTCCCGCGATCAAAAAGCTCACGTGGACCATGCTCATCCTGCAGATCATATCCGTATTCCAGATCATGTATGAGCCGATGGTACTGACCAAAGGAGGGCCGGACAACGCGTCGCTCTCGCTCATGCAGCTGATGTGGCAGTATGCGTTCGGAGGCTCGATGGACTACGGTAAAGCGTCCGCGGTAGCGGTCATAGTAACGGCGATCCTGCTCGTAATGACGGCGGTTTATTCCTACTTCAACCGCAAAGAATCCGACTGGGACTGATGGGGGTGTATCATGCGTAAAAAAATGCAGCAGCGTACCGGCGTGATCCGGGAATACGATATGCATTCCGTCTCCGTCAGGATATGGTATGCGGTCATATATGCACTTTGCATAGTAATGGGGATAATAGCGGTCTTTCCGCTGATATGGGTCGTGCTGGCAGGCTTCAAGGACCTGAAGGAATTCATGTCGAGCACATCTCTTTTGCCGAAGTCTTTCAGCCCGGAGCAGTTTAAGAAAACCTGGTCCCAGCTGGGCCTGGCAAAGAACTATCTGAATTCGTTAATATCCGTTGCGGGCAGCGTGGTATGCGCCCTGCTGTTCAACGGACTGCTCGGCTACGGCCTCTCGATCCTGAAGCCGAAGGGTTACGGGATCGTCAAAAAACTGGTCATGCTCTCACTGCTCGTTCCGGCGACGATCAGCATCGTGCCGCTGTTCATGAACATTCAGCGTCTCGGCATGGGCAACAGCTTTCTGCCGCTCTGGCTCTCGTACGGTGCGAACGCGATGTATGTTGTTCTGTTCATACAGTTCTTTGAATCGCTCCCCGTATCGATGATAGAGGCGAGCCGCATAGACGGGTGCTCGGCCCTGCAGACCTTTTTCAGGATAGTTCTGCCCCTGTCAAAGCCTATCTGCGCGGTCATCACCATTTTCGCGGTGAATGCGGCATGGTCGGATTTCCTGCTCCCGTACCTTGTTTTGCGGGGCGGACAGCTTCAGACAGTAATGGTGCGCCTGTTTGTGTTCAGCACAGAGCAGACGGTCAATGCGGACACGATGATGCGCTCTGTCGTATTCTCGATGATCCCGCCGATCATCCTGTTCATCCTTTTCCAGAAGCAGCTGACCGAAAACAACGTCTCTGTGGGTATCAAGGGTTGATCTGAAAAAAGAACGGAAGGAAAGTAAAGCAGTGGCTAAAACAGCAAATATACATTACGCGGTCGATCCGTGGAAGATCACGGAGAACGGCTTTGATGAGAAGTATTCGCGCGTCGGGGAGTCCATTTTCTCTCTCGGGAACGAGAGCATAGGAGTAAGAGGCTGCTTTGACGAAGGAGGAAGCGTTGACTCCCTCAGGGGAGCATATATAAACGGCGTGTACGAGCTGGTCGATATCGACCGCTCCTACCGCGGCATAGTCGATAAGGTGCATTTCATGATCCCTGCGGCCGACTGGCTCGATACCGCGATCAGTGTTGACGGTGAGGTACTCGACCTCGGCAGGGCAAGCTGCAGTGATTTCGTGCGCGAGCTCGATCTGCGCACCGGCCTGCTGAAGCGCAGCTTCATCTGGAAGACTGCGGGCGGAAAGGAATTAAAGCTTAGGTTTGAGCGTTTCCTGGACATGGTGAACAGGGAACGCGCGTATCAGCGCATCACGTTTGAGGCGCTGAACTTTACGGGAGAGGTCAGGATAGAGAGCGGCCTGTCGTTCAATGTGACCCATGAGGGGCGCAAGACTTGCTTCTGGAACGAGACAAAATGCGTCACCGATCGCGGCAGCATGGCGATACAGGCCCGCACGACCAGATCCGGACAGGAGGTATTTGCGGGG
>JAGCSS010000401.1 GCA_017964055.1 Lachnospiraceae bacterium | reverse complement strand
TCCCGCTCTTACAACGGACGCTCAGAAGACCCTTCTTCAGAGAAGAAACCAGCTCTACAATTTAGGCTACTACGATCCCGATTTCACAACGAAGAGCTCGAGCGATGCCGAGGCAGATTTCGTTGCCGGCAAGGCATTCTCGTACAGCACTTACATTTCACCCAGCATCGGCGTTCTTGACAGCTTCTACGCTGCAAATCCCGACGCGAAGCTCGCCATCGCTCCCGTTTCTACCGCTACCACAGACGGTGCAGGCGGAGTTCCCGCAGCTTACCGTGTAAACAACGCATACGGCATGATGATCGGTTTCTCGGCTAAGGCAAGCGCTGATCAGGTTAAGGCTGCCCAGATGTACATGGAGTGGCTCATCCAGCCCGAGAACCTCTTCACCTTCCAGTACGGCTATGAGAACGATACCTTCAAGTATGACGCTAACGGCAACGCGAACGTTTTATCGGCGGAAGAACAGAAGCCTGAGTACCTGATGGTAGCACGCCAGAACAAGGACTACTTCTGCATCGTTATCGAGGCAAGAAAGCTCGCTTCGATCGAGGATACCGTAACAGCTTCCTATCCTTCGGCTTACAAGGACAGCGCTGATTTCTACAAGCAGATCCTTAACAACTACTACAACTACAAAAAGGTTATCGCCGATACTCCCATGTATGCGGTTACCGACTGCAAGTTCGCTGCAACGCTTGAGCAGGCGGCCAGCCTTTCGGAATATCTGTGCAGCCAGTACGCAACATATGCTTCACAGCTTACCATCTGCAAGGAGTCTGAGTTCGACGCTCTTTACGCAGACCTTTGCGCGAAGTACCTCAACGACGGCTACCAGACGGTCATCGACGAGAGAAAGGCTCTCTACGATGCAGGCAAGACCTCAAGTCTGCCCAAGTATTGATAAGCATATAAAAACCTTCTGTAATGATAATTGTGGCAAAGAAGAAGCCCTCCGGGATATCCCGGAGGGCTTCTTCGATATAAGAGGTGCCTGTCACCATAAAATGATGACAGGCACCTGTTTACTTGCTTTATTTATTTACGTCAATGTAGCTGTACAGCGTGTACTTTGATATTCCGAAGTACTTTGATACTTTGTCGCCGGACTTTGTGATGAGGAACGCGCCGCTGTCGTTGAGGAACTGTATCGCGGCGGTTTTCTCCTCCTTGGTCATGTAGGCTACCGGTTTGCCGATCTTCTTGACCGAGCGCTCGATCAGGTCGTCGAGCAGGTCGTTGACATTGTTGGTGATCTTCTCGGCGTCGGCGTCGCTGTCCTCCGAACCGATGAAGGACTTGAGCGCGTTCTCCGTCATCATGAATCCCGTGATGTCGTAGTTGATCGCGAGGATATATACCGGAACGCCCTCGTCGTTGCGGATGTAGATCGTGCTGGACTTTAAGATCCTGCCGTCCTTGGTCCTGGTCAGATATCCGAGATGATCCTCGGTCTTGGAGTTATCGTTATGCAGCGCGTCGAGCACCACATGAGAGGGTCCGTCGCCGACCTTGCGGTTGCTGACGTGGCCGTTCTCGATATATACGACCGAAGAGTTCAGGCTGCTTTCGGAAAGGTCATGAACAACGACCTCACAGTTTGAACCGAACTGTACCGCTATTCCGTGAGCTATCTCTTTGAGGATTTCGAGTGAAATCATAAAAACCTCCGTCCAATGAATTATTTCGTTCCGTACAGACGGTCGCCGCAGTCGCCGAGACCGGGCACGATGTATGCGTTCTCGTTGAGCTTTTCGTCTACGACCGCGCACCATACGGGAATTTCGGGATAAACCTTATGGAAGGCTTCGATGCCTTCGGGAGCGGCGATCATGCTCACCCAGCGGATGTTCTTGCAGCCTCTGTCCATGATGAACCTGGTGGCGGCAATGGCCGAACCGCCGGTCGCGAGCATGGGATCGAGGAGGATAACCTCACTCTCGGCTACGTCATCGGGAAGCTTGCAGTAATACTCAATGGGCTCATGTGTCTAATTGTCGCGGTAGAGACCGATATGACCTACACGAACCTGGGGAAGGATCTTGAGCATGCCGTCCGCCATGCCGAGTCCGGCGCGAAGAACGGGAACAAGCGTGATCTTCTTCTTGTGAGAGAGTACCTTCGTGGTGCATTTGCAAATAGGAGTCTCAACTTCGATGTCCTCAAGCTCGAAATCGCGCGTAACTTCGTAAGCCATCAGCATGGAGATCTCGGAAACGAGCTCACGGAAATCCTTTGTGGATGTGTTCTTGTCGCGAAGAAGTGAGGTTTTGTGCTGGATCAGCGGGTGATCGAAGATGAAAGCATTGTCAAACTGCTGCATGATGTGACGCTCCTTTGTATTTTATTCTTATTTATCTTGATTCTAGCATATGGCAAAATTTTTGTACAGTTTAAAAAAATAAATTTTACGTGTAAAAATCATAAAAAAGAAGTAAGACTTTATGGAATAAATTTTGCTACACCTTTGCGGAGGTTTATGCTAGAATGAATTTTATCGGAGTGTTTTATATTATCTCAAAGGAAGGTAAGCAGGATGAAGCTCTTAAAAGAAAGGATACGCAGGGAGGGAAACGTAAAGCCCGGTAATGTCCTTAAGGTTGACATGTTCCTCAATCATCAGATCGACGTTGCGCTGATGAATGAGATCGGAAAGGAATTCAAGCGTCTCTTCGGTGACAAAAAGCCCACAAAGATCCTCACGATCGAGGCATCGGGCATCGCCATCGCGTGCATTACCGCACAGTATTTCAATGTGCCCGTGGTATTCGCGAAAAAGGCGCAGAGCATAAATCTCGACGGTGATTCCTACACCACCAAGATCGAGAGTTTTACTCATAAAAAGGTTTACGACGTCATCGTTTCGAAAAAGTATATTACACGTGATGACAGGATACTTGTCATTGATGATTTCCTGGCCAACGGCTGCGCGCTGCTCGGTCTGATCGATATCGTGAAGTCGGCCGGAGCAGGTCTCGAGGGCATCGGCATCGTTATCGAGAAGGGCTTCCAGAACGGAGGCAAGGCGATCCGCGAGATGGGCATCGATCTGAAGTCTCTCGCGATCATCGAGAGCATGAACGCCGAAACCGGCGAGGTTGTTTTTTCTGACGAAGACTGATTTTTTGTGAGAGGCACGAAATGAAGGAAGAGAAGCTGATAGTTGAGCGTCGCGGCAGCAAATGGAAGATCTACGCCGTATACGGACTTACCGCGTTCATCGTTATCGCGGCAGCCATCCTGCTGGTTTTCATGTTTGTCAGGCATGAGGATTTCAGTGAGGGCCTCTTAAAGGTACGCAAGGCTCTCGCGCCCGCTCTGGTAGGCGCGGTGATGGCCTACATCATGAATCCGCTGATGGTCTTTATCGAGGCGAGGCTCAAGCAGTTCTTTTACAAGCATTCGCGCAAGCTCAGCCGTGCGGATAAGGCCGCGCGCGTCATCAGCATCATCATCACGCTCATCCTTGTACTCCTTATAGTGGGTTATCTTGTATATCTGCTGATCCCCCAGCTGATCACCACCGTTATGGGCATAGGCGATACCTTCCAGTATCAGGTTGCCAATGTCGAGAACTGGTATGCGGGACTCGGACTCGAGGGGACTACGATCGGCGGTTATCTTGAGATGGGCTTTGAAAAGCTCACCGAGTATGTCAGTGATTTCGTTGAAAACGGACTGCTCGATTTCGCGAAGAATGTTCTCGGATCGGTTGCCACGGGAGCCTGGCGCTTTATCGGTACCATCTACAACATTCTGATCGGACTTATCTTCTCCATCTATATCCTGGGCTGCAAGGAAAAGCTCTCGGCCATCGCCAAAAAGATCGTCTATGCGGTCTTCAAGCGCAAAATGGCCAACAATATCGTCAGGATCACGAGGGCATGCCACAGCAAGTTCACCGGAGCCATCACGGGCAAGATCATCGATTCGTTCATCATCGGCGTTCTCTGCTATGTGGCCATGGTACTGCTCGATATCCCGTATCCTCCGCTGATCAGCGTTATCGTGGGCGTGACCAATGTCATCCCTTTCTTCGGACCGTTCATCGGAGCGATCCCGAGCTCGATACTCATACTGTTCGCGAGCCCTGTAAAGTGCCTGTACTTCATCATCCTGATCGTTGTACTGCAGCAGCTTGACGGCAATCTGATCGGTCCCAAGATCGTCGGCGAGTCCGTCGGACTCTCGCCCTTCTGGGTACTGTTCGCATGTACTTTCTTCGGCAGTCTCTGGGGTGTGGCAGGTATGCTGATCGCTGCGCCTCTGATGGCGTGCATTTACATGATAGTCAAGGAACTCGTCGAGAACAGGCTGCACAGGAAGGGCCTGATGACCGAGACCTCGGATTACGAGGATCTGGACCGGGTCGACGAAACGGAGATGTTCTGTATGGTCGTGGATAACCCGGAGCCGGGCAAACCCGCGCCCGAGGGACAGCAGGACGCTGCACCCGCGCCCGCCGGCGAGAAGCCCGAGGAGTACATCCCCGCTTCGATAAAGGAGCTGAACCGCGCCGCAGGTACGGACAAATACTCGATCGATTCCGATTTCGAGTTCGAAGAGCCCGAAAAGCCCGCGGTAAAGGAGTCCAAAAAGGACGAGCCTAAGGCAAAAAAGAAAAATCCCATAGAATTTTTGAAAGGTTTAAGACGTAAGAAATGAGCAGGTTATTTAATCCGGACAACGGATTCTTCACATTTATCAACAAGGCGATCGACACATTCTGGCTTGGCTTTTTATGGGCGCTGATAAGCCTGGGACTTGTGGTGGCGGCCATCTTTATCGGCAGCGATCCGATATTTTACGCAGCGATATTTATTTCTGCATTCCTTATCGGACCGGCCAGCACAGCGCTCTATTACGCAACGGTCAAGGTTACGCGCAGGAGCAGGAGCTACTCCAAAAAGGAGTTTTTCCGTTCATTCTAGCTGAATTTCAGGGTCGCTTCTATCATGTCGTTTATCTACAGACTTTTTGCGTATCTG
>JAGCSS010000400.1 GCA_017964055.1 Lachnospiraceae bacterium | reverse complement strand
GCTTTATACGGTCATCAACGAGCGCCACTTAAAGCGCCGTCCGACGATCATCTCGACGAACCTTTCTCTCGCCGAGCTCGAGAAGCGCTACAGCGAACGTATCTTTTCCCGTCTCAGCAAGGATTATTCCCTGCTCAAGATAGTCGGGAACGATATAAGAAGAAAATAAAATATTCGGAGGTTTCAATGGGTCAGCAGGATGTCATTTACGATACTATCCCCGTAGGCAGTCTCGGGTTGATAGCACTCAAGAGCAGTGAGGAGCTTGGCAATAAGGTAAACAACTACCTTGTAAGCTGGAGAAACAACCGCGATCACGAGCACGCTTCGACGATCGCATTCGCGGGTTACATCAAGGACAGCTATCTCATCGATACTAAGTGCCCCCGTTTCGGCACGGGCGAAGCAAAGGGTGTTATCAACGAATCCGTCAGAGGCGTAGACCTTTACATTCTGGTTGACGTTACCAACTGGAGCCTTACCTATACAGTCAGCGGACACGAGAACCACATGTCCCCCGACGATCATTTCCAGGACCTGAAGCGCATCATCGCCGCAGTCGGCGGCAAGGCCCGCAAGATCACGGTCATCATGCCCTTCCTCTACGAGAGCAGACAGCATAAGCGCTCGGCGCGCGAGTCTCTCGACTGCGCACTGGCTCTTCAGGAGCTCTACAGCATGGGCGTTGAGAGCATCGTAACCTTCGACGCACATGACCCCCGCGTACAGAACGCGGTTCCGCTCAAGACCTTCGAGACCATTAAACCCACCTATCAGTTCATCAAGGCATTGCTCCGCAATGTTCCCGATATACAGTTCAAACCCGACAAGGTTGTCATCATCAGCCCGGACGAGGGCGCCATGGAGCGCGCGGTATACTTCGCGAACGTGCTCGGCGTGGATATGGGCCTCTTCTACAAGAGACGCGACTACACCAAGATCGTCAACGGACGCAACCCGATCGTAGCCCATGAGTACCTCGGCAGTCCTTTAGACGGACGCGACGCGATCATCATCGACGACATGATCTCCTCCGGAGACAGCATGCTCGATGTTGCAAGACAGCTCAAGTCCAGAGGCGCGGGCAGGATCTTCGTCTGCGCGACCTTCGGTCTGTTCACCGACGGACTCGCCCGCTTCGATGAGGCATATGAATCCGGCCTCATCTACCGCGTAGTTACGACCAATTCGATCTACCAGACGCCCGAGCTGCTCTCACGTGAGTATTACTTAAGCGCCGACATGAGCAAGTACATCGCATTGCTCATCGATACTCTGAACCACGACCAGAGCATCAGTGAGTTCCTCGATCCTACGGATCGTATCCGCAAGATACTTAAACAGTATAACCAGATATAAAACAGAGATATAAAAAACAGGCCGCGGGAGCCCCGCGGCCTGTTTCTTTGTTAGTTTCCGTCAATATTTCACCACTGCGGAATCGTATAGTATCTTATGTATCCTGCTGATAATCTCGTAATCGATCAGAGTATCGAGCGGAAGATAGCTCATCAGGTCGTCGAAATCCTCCGCTTCGTAGTAATCTATGTAGCTGTCGGCCAGCTCGGCCGCTTCCTCTCCGGTCAGATAGATATCCTCGGCCTCGGCGATCGCCGCGTAGAAGCAGTGCAGCTTAATATCGCTGTCAATATCCGAATCCATCATCTCGATGAAATCCTCGAGACTGTATCCCGCCGCGGCGAAATACTCCTCCGGACGCTGCCCGAACTCACAGGTAACGTCGTACATGCTGTCATAGTATTCCTGCCTGAGTGAATTGTATACATCCTCCGAAATGCTGCCGAACGTAGTATTTGAAAAAGCAATGCTCTCCAGCGCGGTCGCGATCTCGTTCTCCGAGACTTCGACATGCCCGCGCAGACCGCTCATGATCTCATCGCTGCAGGCATCGAGCGAATCGTATCCGAGTACTCCGCAGATGAAATCTTCGGTCCATGAGGGCTCTATGTATCTGACTATATGTTTGAGCGTCAGCCTGAATGTGCCTGTAAATCCTGCAAAATCGCCGTACATGTCCCCGAGCGTGATATCGAGGTCCCTCACTTCACCGACCTTCATGCCGACCACCATGTCATCGAGGCCCTCGCCGTAGGTATAATCGCCTATCAGCGCATAGCAGTCCTCAAAGGTATAGGCCGTTATCGCATATCCGCCCATGATCGGGACGATATCGAAGTAGATCTCATCGCCCATCTGTACCGATATCTTGTTCTCATCCTCGGTATAAACGCCGCTGCAGCTCTCCAGCAGATCCTTCTTGCCCTGCTCAAATGCCTCTGGAGTGACATCTCCGGCTTTCGGGACCACGTACTCCAGACCCTTATACTGTCCGGGTTTCGCAAACGGCGCCAGCTCCGCATGTGAATAACGGTATATCTCGCCTGCCTGAGGATAAGTCCATTTCGTGGGCTCGTAATCCGCGGGATCGGGTGATATGATGCCTGGTATGCGGGCAACCTCCGTTGTATCTCCGCTGTCCTGTATAGCCGCATCGTCGGGCACGGTGCCTTCCTCGCCCGTATCGCTCCTGTCGTCGTCCGGATCGCCCTCAGGCGTTCCCGGCTCATCTTCCGAACCGCCGAACATGTCGAACATGCCCTGCTCGTTGTATTCCCTGATCGTATCGATCGTAAATTCACTGCCCAGCGTCTCGCCGAGCAGATCGTTTATCATATCGTTGACAAACGGCTCGTCGATCCTGTCGATGATCGAGAGTGCGAGATCTATCAGCGCGGGCAGATCGAGATACGGGCTCTCATCTACGGTCGTAATGTCATAGACTTTTTTGCCCTCTGTCGTAAAGAGCGGCTCCTTATATTTTCCGATCTCGGACTGCATCACGAACGACGCGAGCTCACGACCGGAGTCCATCAGCCCGAAGCTGCAAGTTCCGGACTTTTCCTTACCCTTGTATCTGATGTTCAGCGTATAACCGGCATAGTCCTTAAATGCGGTCCTCACAAACGCGCCGGGCTTTGCTTCAACGGAAATATCCCTGTCATCGTCATCCGAGCTGTCTGTTATCTTCAGCGTCACGAGCGTGATCCCGCCGAAGCTGACCTTGATCGTGGATACGGTATCGCTCCCGTCTTTGTATGTGACGTATTCCGCCGAAACCTCCGACGAATTAAGCGAGAACTCCAGCTCTCCGCCTTCCACTCCGCCTTTGCCGTTAACATATTCGGTGATTTTCAGCTTTGTTGAAGGGTCGATCGCGGCGATCAGATCGTCGATATCCTTGGCTTTTACAATGCCGGACGTACCGATCAGGCCGTCATCCCCGAGCATATCCGCAAGACCTTTCAGCAGGCTCTTGAGCTCCTTCGAATCGTAGGATACTGTTACATGCGCAACCTTTACTTCCTCATCGCCCAGGCTCAGAGACTGTTTTTTCTTTATCTCGACGTCTTCTGCGGAGTCGACCAGATATTCGGCGTATTCCCTGAACCTGTCCGCGAGCGTATCGTCGTCCTCATCGCGAACCGCCGTGAGCGTACCCTCGCCCTCAACAACGGAGCCCAGATAATCCCTGAGCTTTTTCCCGTCCTGAAGCGGTGTGTCGAGCAGCGACGAAAGATCGAGTACATCCTCCCGGTACGTCGGTATCTGGGCATACAAAGTTCCTGCCTTGTAATCCCCCGTCGTACGCAGCGTCAGCAGCTCCTGACCGCGATACACGGGCGTCAGCTCAAATCCGAATTCACTCTTATCCGTGGTATACCTGAACCTGATCTCGGGATCGTGTAAGGCGTAAATTCCGATCATATCGCAGAATTCTTCCGTAACGGAAAGCTTATAACCGACGCTCACCGCGGTCCCCTTCTGACGGTTTTCTTCGTCTCCTCCGATAACACCGGCCTTCTGCACGGCAGTCTCGCCGCGGCTTATCCTGTCGGCCGCCCGGTCTATCTGTTTAGACGAAAGCCATTTGAAATAGCCCTCGTCGCTCTTGGTCATCAGCATAAAGTTATTGACTATATAATCCCCCGCAATAACATAGGTCGCCGCCGCCGAAAGCACGAGCACTGCGGCTATTACGCCTATGACCAGCCCTATATGTCTTCTCATACATCTTCCTTCCAAAATTATCCAACCTGTAGCATGGCTTTTGCATTATACCCCATACTTCACATATCGTCAAATCGGGGGATATCGGCGTTGCTTTTCCCAACGCTCACAAAAGCTCACCCACACGGCTCTCCCCAAGGATCCGTATGCCGTTTCCGGACAGAAGTGCCGCTGTCAGGCCGCTCCCGTCCGTAAGGGTTCCGGAAAATGTGCCGTCATAGACCCTGCCGTATCCGCAGGAAGGGCTACGCTCCTTAAGTACAGCGGTATCGCAGTCAAAAAGCCGCGCCAGGCGAAGGACCTCTTCCGCTCCTTTTTCAAACTCCGCGGTCACATCCCTGCCTTTTGCGCTCACCACCCTGCCATCTCTGATCTCCGCAGGATCGCGCGGGGTGGCCAGTCCGCCCAGCTGCTCCGGGCAGACCGGGATCAGACAGTATTTCTTTTTCAGCTCCTCCAGTTCGGGTATCTCCGAAGTTTCTCCGTTGTATCTGGTCCTGCAGCCTATCAGGCATGCGCTGATGATGAGGTTTTTCATGGCTTCCTCCCTGTTGTCCGTTTTGCGCCGGTAATACTAATCATCTCCGCCTATGATATAAGTCTCCCCGGTCCGCGGGTTTACCCACTCCACGCCCGTGCCGGGCTTTACCCAGATCGTCTCGTCGCTCTCATACAGATCCGGCACTCCGTCACCGTCCGCATCAGGCAGTCCGTCGGGATATCCGTCCGGGATACCGTCTCCGTCCTTGTCGATCCATCCGAGGGGATAGCTGTCGGGGATACCGTCCCCGTCGGTGTCTATCCATCCGTAAGGGTAGGTGTCGGGCAGCCCGTCACCGTCGGTATCTATGCCGGCATCGGG
>JAGCSS010000399.1 GCA_017964055.1 Lachnospiraceae bacterium | reverse complement strand
TGGGATACGATCATGCCTCGCTGGCCCTTGCCTATAGGGGAGATCAGGTCCACGATCCTCATGGCAGGCGTGCAGCCGGGTGTCTCGAGATGTATCCTCTGGTTAGGGAAGATAGGTGTCATATCCTCGAACTTATAACGGTTTATCGCCTCAGACGGATGCAGTCCGTTGATAGTCTTGATATAAAGCAGCGCGCTGAACTTCTCGGTGGAAGTACGTATCTTTGTATTGCCCTCGATGATATCTCCTGTCTTAAGATTGAACTTGCGGATCTGCGCGGGGGATACATATACATCGTTTTCTCCGGGAAGGAAATTATCGCAGCGGATGAATCCGTAGCCTGACTCAACAAGCTCTAAGATGCCTGTCTTGGTCTCGCCGCTGTCGAGCTGTTCGATATCGGGAGAGATCGTGGGATCGAGTGCCTCACGCTCCTCTGCGGTGATCCTGCCGGTGGAAACGATCCTGCCGGATACGGCTGCCGAAGGCTGTGCGGGCTGAGCCTGCTCCTGAGGCTGAACCGGACGCTGATACTGCGGTCTGTCATAGCCGGGCTGCGCGGGTCTGGCCTGCTGCACGGGGCGTCCGTCGGCGGGACGCATCCTCTGCTCCGCAGGTCTGCCCTGCTGGTAAGCGCCCTGGCCCTGATACTGTGCGGGGCGTCTCTCACCCTGCAAAGACGCGCTCTGATACTGGGGACCGCGCTGCATCTGCGGCTGCGCGGGTCTGGCCTCTCTGCCGGTCTGCTGAACGGGACGCTGCTCCCTGCCCGTCTGCCTGTCCGGTCTCTCGGGCTGTGCCGCGCTGCGCTGCTCGGGGCGCTCGGGTCTGGTATATCCCGTGCCTCCCGCAGACTCATAATTCTGCGGAACGATCCCGTCCGCATTCGATGCGGGCGCGTTCTTAACCTCCACTCTTGTCACGGGCTGAGCGGGCCTTTCAGGCTTTTCTGCCGGTGCCTTCGCAGGCTCTGCGGACTGCGTGGGCTCCGCCGCCTCCGTCTTGCGAGCCGGCTTCTTCGCGGGCTTTGCTTCCTTAGCTTCAGGCTCCGCCTTTTCGGTCTTTTTCTCAGCCGGTTTCTTCACGGCCGTTTTCTTTTCAGCCGGTTTCTTCTCTGCAGTTGTTTTCTCCGCAGTCTTTTTCTCCGCGGCCTGCTTCAGTTCGTTTTTGGCCTTCTCCTGGATCGCGGATAAAGCCTCTATGAGTTCGCTCTTTTTCAGGGCAGAATACCCCTTCACGCCCTGCTCCTTCGCCAGTGCCTTCAGTTCGGCAAGCGACATTTTTTCCATATCCATAAAATGTTCCTTTCGCTGTATGCTCCTATACTGTTGTAAATTAATTAGGGAAACAATGGTCGATATAACACCGGAATTGTCCTTGACTTGATGACCTCATTATATAACGCGTGATAAAAAAAGTAAACCGCGATTCGGCCTAAAGCTTAAGTTTTTGAAAAAATGCAGTCGAAAAGGGCGGGGATACTGTGATCCCACGCCCTGTTCCGTTCAGCCGATCCCGGTGTCCGCTGCGGTTTATTCCGCCCAGTTCTTGATCATTTTCATGATCTGTCCTCTTTCATAATCCACCTCTACTATGGGTATAGCGAATTTTATCGCTCCGCCCGGCGTATCGATGATACATCGCATTCTATCTGAAGTAATACCTGAATTCCTGGTCCTGATCAGTGCAAGGCTCCCCATATCGATAAAAAGCTCGTTGCAGTCAAGCGTAGCTTTCCCCGTACCGCCTGCATGTCCCCTTTCGATAAGACACAGCGCGAGTTCCCCGCTCCATGTCTTCGTGACTTTGCATTCGTAGACCCGTTCTTTGTCGGCTCTGATTGCTAAAGAATTGTAAGATAAGATTTCCAGTTCATCCGTTATAGAGTAATTTCTGCAAAATGCTTTGTTAACCGTGTCTATGACTACTCCCCTGTAGTCCTCCGACAGCCTTTGAAGGATCTTTCCGTTCTTCCTCGCCAGCTTTTCAATGTCTGCAACCTCCATATCGGCACCTCCCTTTTTCCTTCGGCACCGGGATATGATTCGGCTATCTTCTGCGCCCGTTGACTTCCTTCAGCAGTGCAAGAAGCGTACGGAGTAAAACATCATCGCATTTTTTAACTTCATAGACCACTTCAAGACAGAGCTGAGAGCAATCGCTGCCGATGTCGGGATCGTCCCTGTCCGTACCGAAGAAATCGGCGGGTTCAATACCCACTATGCTGCAGAATACTTCGAGATCGTCGACCCTCATATTCTGCCTGCCGTTAATGATATCGCTCAAAAAGCTGTGGCTCCTGTCCATTTCGTAACAGAGCTCGTTAAGCGGTTTCCCAACCTCATCGGCTATCTCTCTGAGTCTTTTTCTGTAATCACCGTTGTATGCCATAATCTTACCTCCCGTATATTTATATTAATCGATATATATTCATTTCGCTCGGAACTGGTCCGATATGCGGATTTTTTCGTCGGAACTGTTCCGATATTTCAGTCAAAGTCCGTTTTTTGTTGCGGGGCAGTGGTGTTCAATACATAATTATTCATTCGGATTGCAGGTGAAACTTTACTATGCTATACTGATTGTATTGTTTTTCAGAACCTTTTTTGGGGGGATATGATAATGATTTTCACAGATGCATTAAGATCCGGAAAATATATATTCTTTGACGGCGGCATGGGTACCATGCTGCAGGCGGCGGGCCTGGAGACCGGTACGCTGCCCGAGGAGTGGAATCTTACCCACCCCGATGAAATACTGAAGATTCACCGCGCCTACGTGGAGGCCGGTTCGGATGTCATCACTGCCAATACCTTCGGCGCCAATTCCGCGAAATTCGGCGAGCGCACTCCTGAGCTCATCTCAGCAGCGATACGGATCGCCCGCAGCTCAGGCGCCCGTTTTGTGGCGCAGGATATCGGCCCTACTGGTAAAATGCTCAAGCCCCTCGGTGATTTCGAGTTCGACGCGGCCTACGAACTGTTTAAAGAACAGTTC
>JAGCSS010000398.1 GCA_017964055.1 Lachnospiraceae bacterium | reverse complement strand
CGAACATCTTCATCGTAAAGAGCACCTGCAGCGAAGGACTCGCCTGAACATGCGCCGCGGTGAGGTACGGCGAAAGAAATGCCTGGACATACGCGTCGAGATTGTATTTCTGCATGACGGAATCTACCATGTCCTCGACAAATGCCACTCCGGCCGCGTCATAATTGATCCATACATCGCTCCAGAGCTGCTTGTCAGCAAAATCCTTGGGACAGGTACCCTCTTCGGTAAGGCCTGCCGCGATAGCACGCGCCGCTTCATCCCTGACAGACTGGGGCACCTGCGTATGATACTCACGCATGCCGAGAATGTCGAGATCCCCGAGGCCCCGGATGCCTTTGTAATCCTTATCCGAAAGCGTATATATCGAGAACAGGACATCATCCGCGGTGATCGGTGTTCCGTCTGCGAATGTCAGTCCCTGTTTCAGCACGATAGCGTATTTGTCATAGGTTTTATCGCTTCCCTCGACAGTGATGCCGCTCTCTGTTTTCTCAACCATGTAAGCCACGCTCGGGAATGCTATGCCCGTACGGATACCGCCGTCATCCTTTATATCGAACAGTCGCAACTGCGTCTGATCGACGATCTCGCAGTCCGCAGGCTCCGTGCTGTAGAAGGGATTGAGTCCGCCCCATGCCTCGGTCACGGGCACGGTCTTTTCGCCTTCCTCTTCAGGGGTACGCGTGATATCCTCTGCCGAAACCCTGAAATGGGATATATCAACGATCGGAGTAGGTGTGGGCAGCGGTGTCGCGGTGGGCGGCACGGGTGTGGGTGTTGCCTTATTCGATACTCCGGGCGTAACCGACGGCGTCGTATTTATCGGCGTGGTCGTGTGTTTGCATCCGAGCGCGTAAAATACAGCCATCAGCGCGATCAGCAGCAAAACGATCCTTTTTTTATCAAAATTACGGATATTCATAATCATCAGCCTTTCATAAACGGACCTCAAACAGTCCGAAAACAATTTCTACCCAATTTTTTAGAATACCACCAATACACTTTTTTGTCAAAGAAGCCGGGCCTTTTAAGCCCGACTCCTACGTTTCAAAGACTGTTTTTGTCAATAAGCTCCCCAAGGTTCGTGGACGCTCCGGCCATCCTGCCGTTTTCGATCCTGTCGAGCGTACCGCGCTTTAAGGCCTTTACCTCTTCGAGCAGGTCGTTGGCAGTGACAAGCCTGCAGCCCGCGCCGCGGATGATGATCTGTTCGAGACCGTCCGAGGTGGCTACGCTGATATCGGTCTGCTTCGCATTCTCGTGGGCAAAGCGCTCGATGAACTTATCCGCGGTCTCGGCCTCTTTCGTATAGACCACGATGATGTTGTGGTGCTTGAAGAACTCGGTCGGATGACCCTTTACACGGTAAGCGTCGTAAACAACTATGACCTTGCAGCCCTTCTGTGCCTGGTAATCGCAGAGGATGTCGTTAAGACGCTCCCTGGCGCCGTCCACGTTGTCCTTTGCGAGTTCCGAAAGCTCCGGCCATTTAAAGATGATATTGTAGCCGTCGACAAGGAGGTATTTATCCTTCATATCGAATGGCTTCATGAACTTCTTTAATCCGCTCGCATCGGTTTTTGCGCCGTTTGTCCCACCGTCCGCAGACTGACCGGACTGCGCGCGCCTTGTATCAGCAGTGCCGTTTCCGAACGTACCTGCGCCGCGCCCGGTGCCGTCACTCTGCCTGTGTTTTCTGAACGGATTCCTGTAGGTCTTTTCTCTTTTGTTCGCATGTGATGTCTTCGCGATGATCGCGTCGATCTCATCGGTCCCTATCGGAGGCGCCTCACCGGCATGGGACACGAAATTGATCGGCATCATCTGCTCCGTATCGGTCTCTGATACCAGCTCTCCCGTATCCTGATCCCAGTCGAGATGCTTATAGCTGTCCACATCGTTCCATTCGACAACAAAGCCCGCTCCGTGCGCGCAGAATACCGATGACGCGGGATTGCGCAGATCGGCTTCGGGCACATAACCCGACGCCGCAACAACCTCGTCTGCGTTGTGGCAGGGCAGATAACCGTAAAACGAGAGATATACACTCCCGAGACCTCCGGTATAGGCCGCGACCTCCTTGGAATAGCCCTGCATCAGCGCGGCGGGTGCGATACCCGTGAGTCCCACCATATCGTCCGCGCCTACCTCATACTGCGAGGTAATACGGCCGAAACGCGCCTCAACATCCGTCATGGCCCTGCCGCAGTTAATGCGCGGCAGCTCTATCGTCAGCTCATAGTAGGGCTCCAGCAGCACACATTTGCCCTCTGCGCGGGCACGCATCAGTCCCTGACGTATCGCGCGGTAGGTCGACTGCCTGAAGTCTCCGCCCTCTGTATGCTTCAGATGCGCCCTGCCGGCAACGAGAGCAATATTGACATCGGTCAGCTCCGCGCCTATCAGCGCGCCTTTATGCTTTTTCTCGAATATATGCGTAAATATAAGCCTCTGCCAGTTAAGCTCGAGGAAATTGGTCGAAACTCGCGACTCCGCGCCGATACCCGAACCGCGCCCGGCAGGTTCGATGAGCAGCTGAACCTCCGCATAATGGCGCAGCGGCTCGAAATGTCCGACTCCGAGCACAGGCTCCGTAACGGTCTCCTTATAGAGCACGCTTCACCTGTCAAAATCGACATCCTCGCCGAAGCGCTCCATCAGACGGCGCTTCAGTATCTCGAGCTGTATCTCGCCCATTATGCTGATCTGCAGTTCATTAAGCTCTGCATTCCATGTGACGCCGAGTGTCGGGTCTTCCTCCTCGAGTATTCGGAATTTCGGAAGTAACCTCTGCAGCGCCGAACGGTCGCGCGCCAGGACCTTATAAGTCATTACGGGCACGATATCGTTTGCCGCAAGCTCCTCTTCGACTCCCAGTCCCTGTCCCGCATAGGTCGCCGTAAGTCCGAGCACCGCGACAACGGTCCCCGGCTCCGCGATATCCGCGGTCTCGTATTTTTCGCCGGAATATATCCTGATCTGCGTGACCTTTTCGCTGTATTCGACAGACTCGGCTTCGGGTGTCTCCTCTGCGGGCCTGCGCAGCAGCAAAGGCTCCTCCTTAACGGCTTCGTATGTTATCACGTCGCGGTTCTTCAGGACTCCGCCCGTGATCTTCATATAGGTCAGTCTGTTGCCGTCATTGTCCCGTCCGATCTTATATACACGCGCTCCGAACTCACTCTCCCGCTCGGGAACGGGCGCGTACCTCGCCAGTCCGTCCAGGAACTCATCGACTCCGTCGAGTTTCAGCGCAGATCCGTAAAAGCACGGAAAAAGCTTCCTCTCGCCGATCAGCGCGCGAACAGTATCGTCCGTGAGCTCACCGGTCTCCAGAAAGCTTTCCATCACGTCCTCATCGCACAGAGCTATCTTCTCTTCAAACCCGTCCGCTTCAAACTCGACGCATCCGTCAGAGAGCCTGCTCTCGAGCTGAGCCTGCAGCTCATCCTTATCGCAGCCCTCACGGTCCATCTT
>JAGCSS010000042.1 GCA_017964055.1 Lachnospiraceae bacterium | reverse complement strand
GCGAAGCCGAAGACAGAGGATAAGGTATTTAAGACCGCATCGGGTAAGATCGATCTGAATACTCCGGTGCCCGATGACGAGGAGGATGACGAGATCCTTAAGGCGCTGGACCAGTATTTCATTCTTAAGCAGAAGAAGGACTGACGATTTGACATACTTTGAGGCTTACAGGCGGGCAGCTGCGGAGCTTGAAGCGGCCGGAGTGCCCGAGCCTGCATTAGATGCGAGATATTTAACGGAATATGTCGGGGATATGACAGAGGCGCAGTATCTGCTCGCGCGGGATGAGGAGATCCCAGCGGACAGCCTTTCGCGCCTGAAGGAGCTGATCCGGCGACGGAGTGCCAGGGAACCGATACAGTATATATTAGGCAGTCAGGAATTCATGGGACTGCCTTTTATCTGTAATAAGGACTGCCTGATACCGAGGCAGGATACCGAGATCCTGGCGGAACGCGCGCTGGAGGCGGTTAAGGTTTTACGGCGCGACCGTGAGAGACTTCGGTACCTCGATCTGTGCACCGGCAGCGGCTGCGTTGCGATATCGGTCACAAAGCTCGGTAATATCACCGATGCCGAGGCGACCGACATTTCCGGTGCTGCGCTGGCCGTCGCGAAGAAAAACGCGGAGCTGAACGGAACTGCGGTGAGACTCATTGAGGCGGACCTGTTTGAGGGGCTCCAAGGCAGATATGACATTATAACGGCCAATCCGCCGTATATAGATACCGGACTCATTCACGGACTCATACCGGAGATATGGAAGTATGAGCCGATGACGGCGCTCGACGGCGGCGAGGACGGGCTGGTGTTTTACAGAAGGATAGTGAACGAGGCACCCGAAAGGCTCACGCCCGGCGGATGGCTTGTTTTTGAGATAGGAGATACGCAGGGCGAGGCGGTAGCGGCGCTCATGAAGGCGGCAGGCTTTGAGCAGGTCGCAGTGCATAAGGACCTCGCCGGGCTCGACAGAGTGGTGGAAGGCAAGCAGAATTGCTAATGCCTTAAGGGATGCAGACCGGCGAACATGAGCTGAAGCGCGGACCCGGTAAATGTAAAGGAACGGAGGAGCAACCATGTTTGACAAGCTGGAAGAACTGGTCAGACGATATGAGGAAATACAGAACGAGCTGAACGAGCCCGCTGTGGTCAATGACATGGCGCGCTACAGACAGCTCATGAAGGAGCAGAACGATCTGGGCGTTGTAGTGGACAAATACAACGAGTATAAGTCTGCGGCCGCGACGATAGACGAGAGCCTGGAGATGCTAGAGAGCGAGTCTGACGAGGAAATGCGCGATATGCTCAAAGCGGAGCTCTCCGCAGCCCGTGACGACAAGGAGCGCTGCGAAAAGGAGCTGAAGATTTTACTTTTGCCCAAGGACCCCAACGACGAGAAAAATGTTTTCGTCGAGATCAGGGCCGGCGCGGGAGGAGACGAGGCTGCACTTTTTGCTTCGGATCTGTTCAGGATGTACAGCAAATATGCCGACACGATGCGCTGGAAGATAGAGATGGTATCGCTCAACGAAAACGGCCTCGGAGGCTTCAAGGAGTGCGTTTTCATGGTTAACGGCCAGGGCGCGTACTCGAGGCTTAAATACGAATCGGGCGTGCACCGCGTGCAGCGCATACCCGTGACCGAGTCGGGCGGCAGGATACATACTTCCACAGCTACCGTGGCTATCATGCCGGAGGCCGAAGAGGTGGACGTAAAGCTCGACATGAACGACTGCAAGTTTGATGTCTTCAGGGCATCGGGCAACGGCGGACAGTGCGTAAATACAACGGACTCGGCCGTGCGGCTCACACATATCCCGACAGGCATCGTGATATCGTGCCAGGATGAGAAATCACAGCTGAAAAACAGGGACAAGGCCCTGAAGGTTCTCCGCGCCAAGCTCTACGAGCTCGAAATGGAGAAGGCGGCAAATGCCGAGGCTGACCTTCGACGCAGTCAGGTGGGCACCGGCGACCGCTCCGAGAAGATCAGGACCTACAATTTCCCGCAGAGCAGATGCACTGACCATCGAATTAAGCTGACATTGTATACTCTGGATGATGTGATGAACGGTGACTTGAACGAACTGATCGACGCCCTGACAGGTGCTGACCAGGCAGCAAAGCTGCTGAAGATGAGCGAGAGCTGAGAAAGAATGCCGGCTGCCGGCGGCGGAACGGCAACATCGGAATGTGCCCCATGAGGGCCGCAGAAACGGAAAAATGATGGAGATTATTTCCAGTAATAAAAACGAGCGCATAAAGAATATCGCCGCGCTGCAGAAGTCCAAAAAAGCCAGGACCGAGCAGGGCGTGTTTGTCGCGGAAGGACTGCGCATCGCGCGTGATGTGTTCAAGTCTGCGCTTGATCTTACCGAGAGCGTTTTTCTCAGCGAGACCTTCTGGAACAATAAGGGGTGGAATGAATATCCCGAGTTGGCGGTGCTGGGTTTTGATGCCCAAGATCAGCCTTTTTCTCTGACTGTAGTGAAGGATAACGTGTTTGAAGGCATGTGCGAGACAGTTACCCCGCAGGGCATCTTGTGTGTGGTAAGACAGCCGGATTATGCTTACGAAAAAGATATGCAGGGCAGGGACGGCATTCAGAAACTGCTGATATTGGAGGATATACAGGACCCCGGGAATCTCGGGACAATGGTCAGGACCGCGGAGGCGGCAGGCATGAACGGTATCATCCTCAGCAAAGGATGTGCGGATATTTTTTCTCCGAAGGTTACCCGATCCACGATGGGCGCTATATTCAGGGTTCCGTTTATATATACGGACAATCTGCCTTTGATGCTCGACAGGCTGAAAACGGAGGGTATAGATATCTGCGCAGCATACTTAAAGGACGGAGAAGATTACAGAAAGATGCATTTCGAGGCGCGTACAGCGATCATGATCGGAAACGAAGGCAACGGCCTTTCGGACCGAGCGGTGGCCCATGCGTCGAGAAATGTATTCATCCCGATGGCCGGTGAAGTTGAATCCCTTAATGCTGCGGTGGCAGCGGCCCTGCTGATGTACGCGCTGTAAATTAGATATTGTTTAACGAGGCTTTCCCAGATTCCGGGAAAGCCTTTATTTTGTCATATCTATGGTTATATATATCTGCTTCTGTCCTGAAGATTATGTAGAATACGTCGAACTTCCATTGTCTTTTGGCCGGGAGCAGTAGGGATAACTACATAATAGATGGTGTAGTCTTTAACATATATACGATAATAGGGATATTTGCGGTCTTTTTTCGAATGATATGGTTCAAATGATTCTGCATTGGGGAGTCGTTTAAGAATAGCAGTTTCGATAGCATCCAGCAGATTGTTGGCAGCTGATTTATTGCACAGAAAATCTGAAATGTATAATATATGTTCTTCCAGATCGTCATAGAATAAAGGAAGATAGCTTAGGGTATATTTTACACTACTCATTAATTTGTTTCCTCATCTTCCCAAAAACATCTTCATGGGTCATCCTGTCGGTATTAGACGCGGCATACTCATCTGATTCATCGAGTGCCTGCTCGACATTTTTGCACATTCTGGAGTATGTATCAATACTCATAACGACCATTGACCCATATCCGTTTTTGGTCAGGAAAACCGGATTTCCATCATTAACTGCTTTTTCAATATCGGAAAACTTATTTCTTAAATCTGAAATTGGTCTGATAGACAGCATAAAACTTCCTCCTTGCGCAAATTCTATCATAATCTTATCATGATCATGATAAGAAATCAAGCATATGTTATGGATGTCCGGGAGATAAAAAAGAGGCGTGGGTTCCCACGCCATGTCGGTTGACCAGAGCGTTTCACACAGTCGCTATCAGTGTCCCGATATTGATTAAATTGTATAGGTAAAAAAGGTGATTGGTCAAATTATTTGTTCTCATCTGGGATGAAGGTCATAATATCTTCTACGGAGCAATCCAGAATATGGCACAGGACATCGATCGTATGTGTACTTATATATGCATTGGCTCTGAGACGTGATAATTGACCGGCGCTGAAATTATATTCTTTGATCAGTTTATATTGACTGATTTTCTTTTCTTTCATTGTCTCCCACAGTTTTGAATAGGATATCATAAGCGGCCCTTTTTAATATATTGAGAAAACCTTCGCAAAAACGCATTCTCAATTGACATATTATCCAAAAGCGGGTAATCTATGTATTAGCCATAAATGGACAATGGCTTGAGTTTCTAATTTGTGATAATCGCTTCAGGTTTACGACAGGAGGTTGCCGTATGACACGAATCAAGAAAATTATCGCCGGGATCATAGCATTGACTATGATTATTGCCCTGCTTCCGCAGAGCCCAATAAAGGCAGCAGGAAAGACGGTTACAGTTAAAACTCAGAAAGAGTTGAACGCAGCGCTAAAGGACCCTTCTATTACGCAGATCAATATAGAGACCAAAAAGAAGGTTACGTTAGCAGGTGATGCCAGAGGGCAAAGAAATGTAAAAGGAAAACTTCTATGCAGTGATTACACTTTTATTGCGGAGGGAGACTCTAATGGAAATGATTGGTCAAATGTATATCTGACGTTTGCAAATGGAGATGGTTTGGCTGCCATCAGTTCTGTTAACCTTGTACGCAATCCCAAGCTCACCCTTTCCGGAATAACTGTTGATCAGGCTAAGCAGTGGACTTGGAGTGGGTCCGGAACTGTTATGATCGGTGAAACATCATATACTATTACAGACGGAGTATGGCCGGATTAATGAAGTATCTTGTATGAAACAATAAATGAAATATGGCTATCGCATCAGAAATCCAGATGATGCGATAGCCATTCTTTATTCGGGGACAACCTTGTTGTGCAATTATCTGCGCTTGCTCAGAGCCTCATAAAGGGCTTTATCGGTCAAATGGTTATCTGTGAACAGGATGGTGAGTATACGGGCGTCTTCCGAGGCGTACAGCGCGTTGCGCTGCCATTTATAGTGCTGGGAGTTGTCTCCCCGCTCACGGACATAGCCCATCAGCTTCTCGAGCATATAAGCTGTGTACTTAATATCCGCCAGGCAGTCATTATAGTAAAAGCCTTTCCAGACGCCGTATTCACTTTCACGCAGAAGACCGGCGGCACGGGCGAAAAGCTCCGCGCTTTTGCCAAAGAGCATGAAGGCGTCCAGCATATCCTGTTCCTCATACCTCTTAAACCCGTCGCCGAAAGCGGTTACGCCCATGGTGCAGAAGTAGTGTATGGACGCGTGCAGGAGCAGGGTCGCGTCAAACAGGGTCTTTTCCGAACCTGTCAGTTCATCGCTCAAATATCGGCATTCTTCATAAAATGCCGATATTTTATCCAGATTGTTGCGGCAGAGATCTGCATATGAGCGTATCTGCTGATATAGCGGGTGATCCCCGACCAGCCAGATGAGGTCGGAGGTCCCGTCTTTTTTCCCGTTGAAAAATGCATGGATCAGGAGACGGACATTTTCGGTGTAGAACTGCTCGCCGGCATGTTCGTCTTCTTCGCTTCCGTAGGACAGCATGGCCTTCGGATATATGTCGTATAGCTTCGCGATCTTTGCCGAACCGGAGAAATACGTGTCCGCGAATACCCGGCTTCGCCCGGTGCCGCTTATGTTC
>JAGCSS010000397.1 GCA_017964055.1 Lachnospiraceae bacterium | reverse complement strand
TTGTGGGGCAGAATACCAACGCTTTGGCATTTTACAAAAAGATCGGTTTCAGGCAGGAAGGTATTCAGGAGTGTCTCTCATCATGGACAGGATTCATACGAACAGTTCTGGGGCATGTTAGAAGATGAGGATCGCAACAAGCTGGCGGATATTTTTAAAGAGACCTTTGGCGATGATGTATTTGTAAACTTCGGGAAATACTATCAGGCGCACAAGTCAGACAGCTACTGATAAATTGGGAAAATTACTATTACCCGTGAACCGGGCGCTGGAAAAAGAATGGATGAGAGGGATGCATAATGCCCGTTACAGATCATGACCTTCATATAAAAGGCCTGAGCATAGACTGGGACAGGATAGACCGCGGCAGTTACCTCCGCGGCATCGCAGCGATAAGCGGTATGAACAGTCTGAGGTTCCGTAAGCCCGTTACTTTTTTTGTCGGGGAAAACGGAAGCGGTAAATCGACCATGCTTGAAGCCATTGCCGTAGCCTATGGGTTTAATCCGGAAGGCGGAACAAAGAACTATGTGTTTTCGACTTATGATTCGCACTCGGAACTGTGCGGCGCGATCAGGCTGGTCAAAGGCGGATACAAGCCGGGATGGGGCTATTTTCTGCGTGCCGAAAGCTTTTACAATGTAGCGACCGCAGAAGAAGAGTACAGTAAAGGACCGGGCGGGAGACCGATGCATTTGCACGAAAGGTCTCACGGTGAGAGTTTCCTCGCGACGGCACAGGCGAATTTTAAACCGAACGGAGTTTATCTCCTGGATGAGCCTGAAGCTGCGCTTTCCCCGCAGCGACAGCTCACGCTCCTGTATCAGATCGCTGAATGCGCCGGTGCGGGATCGCAGTTTATCATAGTAACTCATTCTCCGATATTGCTGGCTTTGCCGGGCGCAGAGATACTGAGTTTTGACGATGGACCGGTTCATGCCTGCAATTATGAAGATACCGACAGCTTCAAGATCACGGAGATGTTTATCAACAGAAGGGAACTGATCCTGCGACAGCTGCTCAGGCCGGAGGAGTAAAAGCTTTGAAAGTATATATTATCAACGGCCCAATGGGCGTAGGAAAAACGGTTACGGGAAAACTCATTGCCGAAAGATATCCGGGAACTGCCTTTATTGACGGCGACTGGTGTATGGACATCCATCCTTTTGTCGGCGACCATGAGACAAAAGCTATGGCGGTCGATAACATTCTTCATATGATCGGAAACTATCAGAAATGCAGTAAATGCAAAAGGGTTGTGCTGGTGTGGCTGATGGATGACCGGTCTGTTCTTGAGAGTATTATGGACGGACTCAATGCCCTGCAGATGGAAGTAAAGTATACAACGCTGTTCTGTGACAGAGAAACGCTGATCCGGCGCTGGACGAATGATCACGATTGTGAATGGAGAACAGATCGGTGGCTTGAGGTCAGTCTGGCTTCATTACCGTATTTTGCGGCAATGAAAGATGCTGTCGATACCAGTGAATTGTCAGTTGATCAGATTGCGGATATGATCATGGGAGAATAGACGAGCATGAATAAGATAATAGTTGTGTCCGGCCCGTGCGGCACCGGCAAATCTACATTTACGGACGCGTACGCCAGGCATGTGGTCAATGAAACGGGAAAGACGGTTTATGTCATTCACGGAGACAGCTTTCACGCAGGTTTTGTGGAGCCGGAGAATAAAGGCGATTTCTTTGTTAACGGAGAAGCCTCCGATCCTGTGCTGTGGGAGGATATCCTGAGGTTTAACTGGGATTGCATCATTTCTACCGCAGGGAGAGCGCTTAAGCAGGGTATCGATGTTTTTATAGATTATGTCGTCGAAGAAGAGCTTCCCAGGTTAAAAGATCTGGCTGCTTTATATAATGCCGAGCTTTATTATATCGTGGTTACCGCATCCGAAAATGAGCTGGAGAGACGCATCAGGGATCGCGGCGATCTTGATCTGATCGAGCGCGCTAAGTTTTTAAAGAGAAAACTGGAAGGATTGCCGGAAAACCGTGGACATCTCTGCGATAACACGGATAAATCGCCGGAACGGATGATCGAAGAGATAGAGCTCAGAAACTATATAGTATTGTGATCTCTCACAAAGGGGTAATTACATGAAAACATATTACGATGACGGAACGATCAGGATCCGCAGCATGCTGCCAGGAGACGCACAGGTCCTGTACGACACATACCTGTCCTACGGCTGGCATCCGCAGTTGGAGAACTACGAGAACTATTATAAAGAGCAGGAGTGCGGCGAACGTATCGTATTTATCGCCGAATACGAGGGCACGGTGAAGGGCCAGTGCACTCTCGTTCTCCATCCTTCGGAGGGTCCGTGGGGCGGTCAGAACTATCCCGAGATCGTCGATCTGACGGTTTTCTTTGACATTCACGGCAAGGGGATAGGAAATAAGCTGTTGGATGCGGCCGAAGCCGAGGGCGCAAAGATATCCGATATGGTATTTCTTGCGGTAGGCCTGCACTCAGGCTACGGGGCTGCGCAGCGTATCTATGTAAAGCGCGGATATATCCCGGACGGCAGCGGTGTCTGGTATCAGAACAAGGTGCTGGACCAGTATGCGCCCTGTGTCAACGATGACGATCTGCTGCTGTTTATGTCGAAAAAACTCAAATGAGGAACGGGAGCTGTTATGAGCGGTAAACGAGGCTATTTGCCTGAGGATGATACGATATTTGCGCCTGATGCGCTGGAGACTATGCGGACTGTGTCCCGACATGTATGCTATCTGATAGATGAGGGGTATGACCTGCAGCAGGCCGTTACTTTTACGGGGAATCGGTTTGCGCTCTCCGAGCGGCAGCGGTTTGCGATCCTGCGCAGCGTTGCAGCGCAGGAGCAGCTGGAGCGCAGAAGGACCAAAGAGAAAACGGATATCTCCGGCGAAGAAGTCTGGATGGACGGATTCAATACGATCATTACGCTTGAAGTCATGCTTAGCGGTTCGCCGGTTTTTGAAGGCATGGACGGGACATTGAGGGATCTGGCGGGGCTGCACGGAACCTACAGGATCATTCCCGAGACTGAGGCAGCCATCCGCATTCTGTTTGAAGCCCTGAAAGAGATGAAGGCCGGTAAGGCGCATATTCTTCTGGATGAACCAATCTCAAACTCGGGAAAACTGAAAGTCCTTATTGCCGAAACAGCCGAAAAATGCGGCCTCATGCCGGATATCAGGCTCTTAAAGGAAGTCGATAAAGCCCTGTGGGAAAAGGAAAATGTTATCTCGTCGGATGCGATCATCCTTGATCACTGCGTCAGTTGGGTGAATGTCATGAAAAAATGCGCCGGTGTGACAGGCATAGTGCCGATCAGGGTATGGTAAGAGGCGTATGTACAGATATTGCTGAAAAGGAGAATACAGATTCATGATGAAAAGGCGAACGCTCATATTTCTTTGTATCGTGATGATGCTTGCGGGGGCTTTTGCGTCCGCACGTCCGGCTTATGCGGCGGAAACCGAAATGAAGGCGTCTTCTATCGTTTCCGCGGGGAAGAAGAGTAAGAAAAAGGCCGGTATCAAGATCAATAAAGCGCATTTTCCGGATAAGCGCTTCAGAAAGTATGTCAGGAAAGCCTTTGACGACGACGGGAACGGATATCTGAGCGATGCGGAGATCGATCTGATCTGGAACGTGCACTGTGAGAATATGAAGA
>JAGCSS010000396.1 GCA_017964055.1 Lachnospiraceae bacterium | reverse complement strand
GACACATCGATCGGTCCCGCATCGGATCTCTATCACTTTGCGAGCCTGGCGCAGACCGACTGGGCGGAGGCCAAGAACCTCTTCAGATCCGAGGAATTCAGACGGACGCTTTCGTTCTACGATCCCAAATTTGACAATCTCTACAGGACGCTGCTGCGCTCGGGCAATATTTCGCTTGCTCTTGAGGAGCTGCTTGTCGCTGCGCGCAAAAAGAAGCCTGTCAGCGTGACTGCCAATGTTTCAGAGCTTTCATGGGATATGGCGAAGGGGCCGTTTGCCGGAAGCATTATATTGAAAAAGGACACATGGGGCTACTCGCAGCTGACCGTTATGACCGAAGGCGATTTCCTCTCGGCGGAGCGGCAGATAATCTGGACAGATGATTTCAACGGCAACGAATTCGAGCTTAAGCTCTCAGTAGATCCGGAGAAGCTCCACGGCGGCACCAATCTTGGCAGGATCGAGATAGTTTCTGTCAGAGAGCATCTGGTCATCCCCGTGATCATCAAGAATTCCGCCACCGATATGAAGAGCAGGCTCCTAAAGCGCAGAATGCGCTATATGGAGATGAAGCTGCTCACGAATTATCTCGATTACAGGATGAATAAGCTCGCTCCGGCGAAATTCATGACCGAGACGGACAAATGCCTCGCCGATATCAAGAGCTTCAGAGACGAGACGATCCGTGACCGTCTGCTTAAGATCTGGCTTAAGATTAAAAACGGCCATATGACGCAGGCCATCACGGCTCTCAGCGTAATATTCGAGGATGAGGACTGGGGCGACGATCTGCTGGCATATTCTGCGGCTATGTATCTGAGAGCGTTGACCGAGCATGATACCGAGGCTCAGGACATACTCAGAAGGCTCCGTGATCTCCATGAAAATTATCTCGATGCGCGTATCTTTTTGGCGTGCATCCATCTCGATAAAAGGAACAGGCTCAGTAATTCGACACGCTTTGATGAACTCAGAAGGTCCGTGGGCGGCGGACAGAATTCTCCGCTGGTCCTCTACGAAGCATGCATGATAGTCGAGGATGAGCCGACCGTTCTGAGGAGTTTTTCAGGCTTCGATCTGCTGGTCATCCGGTACGGTATCAGGAATCATATTCTCGGCCGCAACGCCGTGATCCACATCGCGGATCTCGCCATGAGAGAAAAAGGAACGTCTCCGCTGATACTCTCGACGCTGATCAAAGCGTGCGAGACTTTCCATGTGAACGAGGTTCTGGAAGCACTCTGTACACATCTGATCAGAGGCAAAATACACGATGAAACAGCGTTCAAATGGCTCTCTATAGGTGTGATAGAGCAGATCAATGTCAAGAATCTGTATGAGAACTGCCTGCTTTCGGCCGGTACACGCCCCGGAAAGGCATTGCCGAAGGGAATGCAGTCCTATTTTGAGAACGGTATCAGCCTCCCTGATGAGGTCAAGGCTATGTTTTATGCGAACGTACTGATGTACAGGACCCAGTCGGACAGCATTCAACCGATACTTATGCAGCAGATGAAGGAGTTTGCCCTGAAGAAGCTTTCGGAGGGTGAACTCTCGGACAACCTTACGATCTTATACAATAATGTGCTGAGCGCGGCTGATCTGGACGAGTCGCTCACGGCACTTTTACCCGACATAGTCTTCAAGCACAGGGTGGAGGTCGAGTGGCCCGATGCGACCGCGGTACTGGTCGCCCACAAGGAGCTCGAGGACGAGAGAGTGTTCCCTGTAAAGGACGGTATAGCGTTCGTCGACATATTCACCGAGGACCCCGAAGTGCTCGTCGAGGACGGACACGGAAGCCGTCTCGTACCGGGTGCCCTTCACATGACAAAGCTCATCACGAACAACGAGCTCATACGTCTCTGCGCTGCCAGATGCACCCAGGATGAGAGAGTGATCCTTAACGGTTTGGAGAACGCGCGTTACCGCGGTGACTCAGAGGAGATATACAGGCTCATCAGGATATGCATCGACGAGAGCCGTTTAGAGAAAAAGTTTGAGATCGAATGCCGGCGTGAGCTGATCGAATATTATTATGAGAATCTCGAGGGCGATCTGATGGAGAGCCTGCTGGTCAAGACCGATCTGGCCAATCTGTCGCGCCGTGAGCGCGCGAGGATGATCGACCTCATGATCATGAGAGAACTGTACAGCCTTGCGGTAAAGAATATGGAGATCTACGGGTATACCGGAGTGGATGTGCGCCGTATAGCAAAGCTGACCTCCGGCCTTATAACGAGCGGCGATCCCCATATCGGAAACAGGCTTTTTACTGAGCTGTGCTACAACGTATTCTTAAAGCGCAGGCACGACAACGCGGTCCTGTCGTATCTCGTGAAATATTACAACGGCGACAACGACAGCATGCACTGGCTCTGGAGCACCGCGATAGAGGCAGGCATCCCGGCCGACGATCTCGAAGAGAGGCTGCTGGCGCAGATACTTTTCACAGAGACCGATATGAGCTATTCGCTCGAGGTTCTGATGCATTACTACGACCATGGCACCAACAGGGTGCTGATCAGGGCGTATATGTCGTATTACGCATACAAGTATCTGGTAAAGGAGCATGTGCCCGACAGCGAGATGCTCGAGCTCATGCGCCGCGAGACCGTTTACGAGGAGAATGACCTGTGCATTCTTGCGATACTCAAGTACCTCTCGATCATAGGCAAATACAGCGATACCGACAGGAACTTTATCGAGCATAAGATGGCCCTGCTGGAAAACCGCGGCGTGATCATGCCCTTCTTTAAGAATTTCGGGGACGGCATACACATTCCCGAGGGCATGCAGGATAAACAGTACATCGAGTATCATACCGACCCGAGAAAGCATGTGCGCATACATTACTGCCTGATAACGGGCGACGAGGATGACAGCTATGTGGACGAGGATATGAAGGATCTCGGATACGGCATATTCGTGAGCGAGTTCGTCCTGTTCTACGGAGAACTGCTGCAGTACTATATCACCGAGGAGGACAGCGACTCCTATATCGTGACGGAGAGCAGCGAGGTTCGTCTCGAGCCCGAGCT
>JAGCSS010000395.1 GCA_017964055.1 Lachnospiraceae bacterium | reverse complement strand
CGATATTGCGCTTCAAGCCGCCCGAATAAGGCATGAGCTCTGCGACCACCTTGACTTTCGCGCCCTCGAGCGTCATGCGTCTGGCCATGATGAGTCCGATATCGCCGGAGCCTAAGATGACTACCTCACGGCCGGGCATAAAGCCCTCGATATTAACGAGGCGCTGCGCGGTGCCTGCCGAATAGATGCCGGCGGGCCTGTAGCCGGGGATGTTCAGCGCGCCTCTGGAGCGCTCCCTGCAGCCCATCGCGAGCACGATCGCTTTTGCCTTAATCGTGAACATGCCCTGCCTGCGGTTCATGGCGGTGACCTCGCGGTCCTTTGTGATGTCCATGACCATGGTCTCGAGCAGGTACTCGATGTTTCGTTCCTTAAGCCGGTCGATAAACCTGCCCGCGTACTCGGGGCCGGTCAGCTCCTCCTTAAATGTATGCAGTCCGAAGCCGTTATGAATGCACTGGTTTAAGATACCGCCGAGTACCTTGTCTCTCTCGAGCACGAGGATCGAAGGCTCTTCGACCCCCGCAGCCTTAAAGGTATCGTAAGCCGATATCGCTGCGGCAAGTCCCGCGGGACCTCCGCCGATAATGATCAGATCTCTTTCACTGTAATTATTCACTGTCATGTCTCCTGTGCTGCCGCGGACTATGCCGCAGTCGCTTCCTTTCGGTAAAGATCGTGTTGCCGGATCGATTATCCGATCACATATTTATCGTTAAGAGTTTCATTCGGGATAAGCGCCGAGCTGCCGCCCGACTTGGTCACTTTATAGAGCGGAATGCCGCATTCCCTGCTGATGATCTCCATCGTACGGGGTGAGCAGAAGCCCGCCTGGCATCTTCCCATGCCGGCTCTGGTCCTGCGCTTTACACCGTCTAGGGATCTGGCGCCGAGAGGTCTCTTTATCGCGTCGATTATCTCACCCTCGGTGATCATCTCGCAGCGGCAGATGATGTTGCCGTACGCGGGATTCTTCCTGATCAGCTCATTGCGCTCCTCAAGGCTCAATTTGTTGGGATTGAGGATGCCCTGCCTGGTCGCGATGAAATTCTCTTTTTTAGCCACCGCGAGCTTCTTTGATACCATCTCCGCCACCATGCGTCCTATCGCGGGGCTAGCCGAGAGTCCGGGCGATTCAATGCCCGCGCAGTCGAAGAAATACTCGGCATCAGGGCACTCTTCGATGATGAAATCGCCGTTCTCCTCATGCGCGCGGATGCCCGCAAATGAAGTGATAACACTCTTTAACGGAGGATTCTTTAAGTTCCTGCAGGCACTCGCCCTGACCTTATCGAGCTCCCATGCGGTCGTATTAACGCCGTCTCTGAGGTCCACATCGGCCGCGTCGGGTCCGACCAGAAGATTGCCGTGTACGGTGGGTGCGGTCAGGATGCCCTTACCCATCTCGTTGGGCAGGGTGAATATCGTCTTGTCAACAAAGGTGCCTGCCGATTTATCGAGCAGGAAATAGCAGCCTCGTCTGGGCTTTATCGTATGCTTGTCGGCGCTCACCATATTGTGGATCACGTCGCTGTAGGCGCCTGCGGCGTTGATCACGGTCCTGGTCTGAAGCACAACGGACTCTTCCGCCTCAAATGCCTCATGCTTTACTGCCTCGACCGTATATCCGCCGTCCTGCTTTTTGATATTCTTTACTTCTGTATTGAGCCTAAACTCCACGCCGTTGGCATAGGCATTCTCCGCAAAAGCGATCGTCATGTTGAACGGGCAGACGATACCGGCCGTGGGCGCGTAAAGCGCAGCTACCGCATCATCGGCGAGGTTCGGCTCCATTTTATGCAGCTCCTCCTTTTCGACGATCCTGAGCTCTTTAACGCCGTTCTTTTTGCCGCGCTCGAGCAGTTCCTCGAGCTTCGCTCTGTCGTCGCCCTCAAACATTACAACGAGCGACCCGTTCCTTCTGAACGGGAAATCGAGATCGCGGGCGAGGTCGTCCATCATCTCATTGCCCTCTACGTTGAGCTTCGCTTTCAGAGAGCCGACAACGGCATCGTATCCCGCGTGAATGATGGCGGAATTCGCCTTCGAGGTGCCGCAGCACACGTCCTCGGCGCGCTCCACAACGCAGATCTTCAGATCATAGCGGGACAGCTCACGCGCAACCGCGCAGCCCGTAACTCCCGCTCCTATAATTACAACATCGTACATGTCCGGTCCTCCGTTCATTCTTCTTTTGCCCAGCCAAAGGCATATTTAACGGCTTTATCCCAGCCTTTTATCTTCTGTGCACGGACCTCTTCGCCGATCGCAGGCCAGAAGGTCTTGCTGATCTTGCGGTTATGTATTACGTCTTCCTTCGATTCCCAGTAGCCCACCGCAAGCCCCGCAAGATACGCAGCTCCCATCGCTGTGGTCTCAACGCAGGACGGCCTGTCTACCGGCGCGTTGATTATGTCGCTCTGTATCTGCATAAGGAAATCGTTCGCGCTGGCTCCCCCGTCGATTCTTAAGGAGCTCAGCTCCAGCCTCGAATCGGCGTTCATCGAACCTATCACGTCATTTACAAGGAAAGCGATCGATTCAAGCGTTG
>JAGCSS010000394.1 GCA_017964055.1 Lachnospiraceae bacterium | reverse complement strand
CCTGTCAAGCATGGGCTGCTCGCTAAAGGTCCTGAGCATACGGGCTCCCATAGCGGTCTTCGTTTTATCCACGACCCAGAGCAGCGAACCTCTTCGGTTCTTCTCGCGCAGTGTCTCGCACAGCTCGAGATTGCGTCTGGTCGAATTGTCTATGATCATGTATCTGCCGTTCACATAAGGCAGAACAGACGTGATATGTTCCAGCGAGATCATCTGAGTCTCGTAAAGGAATCTGAGCACCGCCGCAGCCGAGATAACGCCGAACTCATATCCTGAGAGCCCCAGTTTTTCGATGCTGTCGACCTTAAAATGTTCGCAGAGCAGCTTTTTGCCCTCTGTTTCATCAAAAAAGGTCTCATCCAGCGAAGAGATACAGATACGATCGCGCTCGCGCAGCAGATCGAGATCCACGCCGCTCATCTGCGCAGCCGCATTGCAAACGATCTCGGACGGCGCATAGGCATTGATCTCGTCGAGCACCCTGCCGGCCGTCTCACACTCCGTCACATGGAAATCTCCGGTCGATACATCGACAAACGACAGTCCGAAAACATCGCCTGTATAATACAGGCACATCAGGTAGTTGTTTTTCGACTCCTCGAGCGACTGGGCGGAAATATTGGTACCGGGGGTAACAATGCGGATAACCTCGCGCTTAACCAGACCCTTCGCAAGCTTGGGGTCTTCCACCTGCTCGCAGATCGCGACCTTATAGCCGTTCTCCACCAGCCTGTTCATATTGTTTTCGTAGGCATGATAAGGGATCCCGCACATGGCGGCACGAAGCTCCAGCCCGCAGGCCTTCGCTGTCAGAGTGAGCTCGAGCTCTCTCGATGCGATGACGGCATCGTCAAAGAACATCTCATAAAAATCGCCGAGCCTGTAGAACAGAATACAGTCCGGGTACTTCTGTTTAACCTCTATATATTGCTTAAAACCCGGAGTAACATCATCGATGTTGATCTCCGAAAGCTTAGTCAACGACTGCTCAGGCATACTGCCAAATCCCTCCGAAATCTTTCTTCCCTAACTAAAGTATTTTAACATTTTGCCATCGATATTGCAAACAAATCTCCCCGCCGATCCGATGCCAAAAAGAAAAGCTGCGCCCTTCCGGACACAGCTTCCTGTAAACCCACAGATATTTTTTCAAAATTCCTCTCAGTCGATAAAGTTCTTTATCTTAAGCGGCGTACGGTAATTAACCGATGAGATCTTGCAGCCGCTGGCTCTTCCTGCCTCATGAATGATCTGGCCGTTTCCGATGTAGATCGCGACATGGTTTACATGTCCGGACTTGTCACCGTAGAATACCAGGTCTCCGGGCTTAGCCGAAGATAATGAAACCTTCTTGCCCTTCGAGCAAGACGCAAGCTCGGTGGAGGTACGGGGCATGCTCTTTGTGCTGATGCCTACCGCTCTGTAAACCGCAAGGCAGAAGCCTGAGCAGTCGGCACCTGTCTTTAACGAATTGCCGCCCCAGACATACTTCAGTCCGATGTGCTTCTTGGCCTCTATAACGATGGCCGCGCGAAGCGAGGACAGATTGCTTGCGGAATCAGCTCCGACTATGGATGTCATGGAAACCGCTCTCACCCAGTCATAGGCAACCGTAACAAAACGCTTGGCTATATAGCCTTCCATATCGTCCAGATATGCCTTGACCCAGAGAGTCGTTTCATCGTCCTTATTAACAACAGTCTCTTCGATGACTACAAGAGCTTCACCGTTGGTAACTGTAGCAAGAATGTTATCATCGCTTATCGTATCGGGTGTCGAACGGAAATTAACGGTTCCGGCATTAACGGTAGCCATAAGCTTTGCCAGCTGTTCCGCCTTTTTTCTTCCCTCTTCGCCCGTGTACAGATACTCGCATGATACGTATCCCGTAACAGCACCGGATTCGATCTTTGCCCAGCTGTTGTCCTCAGTAAGTTCAAGGACGGTACACATGCCATTCTTCGGCAGGTAACCTACTACTCCGTATGAGGTACCCGCGCCGGAACGAATATTAACATAATCATTGACATTTGCTATCGCAACATTTTCCGGGATCGTGACTTCGTCAGCAAGCAATGCACCCGAAGCACCTTCATCATCATTGCCGACTCTTTCGTAGTATTTCTCTAAGAAATACGAAACTCCTCCCAGTGCTTCATCCCCCGACAAAAAACCTGCACTGACGTATGTCGTTCCCCCCAAAAGGCATACAATTAGAGAAATTGAAAGTATTAAACTTAATTTCTTAAATCCTGTCAATTTCAAGACTGCTTACCTCCTGTTGAAAAGTCAAATATTACGTTTTTATTACAATTCCATTGACTATATTACAAGGCTGACACAATTTTGTCAAGAAAATTGAACAAAAAAACTGGATATTTTGGAAAAAATTACAACAAAATATCCAGTAGAAATATTTAAGAATTATTTTGAATCATGTATAGACTACATTATATCGGAATTAAGCTCATCTGAGGATGCTCTTTATCCTCTCGTTGATCATCTCCAGCGCAACGCTGTTCTGTCCTCCGCGGGGTATGATAACGTCCGCGTAACGCTTGGAGGGCTCGACGAACTGATCGTGCATCGGCTTAACCGTCGTGGTGTACTGCGTGAGCACGGAATCGAGCGAGCGCCCTCTTTCCTTAACATCACGGAGTATCCTCCTGGCCAGTCTCTCATCGGAATCCGTATCGACAAATATCTTGATATCCATCAGACTCCTGAGCTCCTCATTCTCAAATACAAGAATGCCCTCGACGATTATAACGCGTTTGGGCTCGACCCTGACGGTATCATCGACCCTGTTGTGGATCGTGAAATCGTATACCGGAACATCTACGGCCTTTCCTGCCTTCAGATCGCGGATATCGCGTATAAGACGGTCGGTTTCGAAAGCGTTCGGATGATCGTAATTGATCTTCGTACGCTCCTCATAGGTCATGTCATTGTGAGGCAGGTAATAATAATCGTGCGATACAAGCTCGACGTTGCTACCGAATACCTCTTTGATCTTCTGTGCTACGGTTGTCTTTCCGGACGCGGTGCCTCCCGCGATACCGATGATGATACAGTCACTCATGGCCAAACCTCCCGTTTTTATCGTTTCCGGTCCGCTTATTTAAGGACCGGTCAAACGTCATTACCAGTCCATAGAGCCGTGCTCGGCCCTTCTTTCGCGGAGCAGAAGCTCCGAAACGGCTTCGCGGGCAGATTTTCCTTCGAAAAGGATCTTGTTGACCTGCTCGACGATAGGCATCTCTATATTATATTTTTTAGCCAGCTTTAATGCGGCCTTGGCGCAGTGCACGCCCTCAACCACCTGATTGACTTCCTTCATCGCGGATTCGGTATCCATGCCCTGTCCGATCAGATTGCCGGCCTTCCAGTTACGGCTGTGATGCGATGTACAGGTAACGAACAGATCGCCTATGCCCGAAAGTCCGCACAGAGTCTCGAGCTTTGCGCCCATCGCAAGTCCGAGGCGGCTGATCTCGGCAAGGCCTCTGGTCATCAGCGCGGCCTTGGTATTGTCACCGAAGCCGAGTCCGTCGGACATGCCGGCTGCGAGCGCGATGACATTTTTAACGGAACCTCCGAGCTCAACGCCGATCACGTCGTCACTCGTATAAACCCTGAAGGTATCTGTCATGAACATATCCTGCAAAAACTCTGCGGTGGCGCGGTCATGAGACGCGACTACAACTGTAGTAGGTATCAGACGGCTCACCTCTTCCGCATGGCTCGGGCCAGAAAGCACGGAATTGTTGCCCTGCGGGATCTCCTCGTTGAGTATGTCGAGCAGAGTATAGAGCGTGGACTCTTCGATACCCTTCGCTACATTGACTATCCTCTGTCCTTCCCTGATATAAGGACTTACAAGATGTGCAGTGGAGCGCACAAAAGGCGAAGCAACTGCAAAAACTATGAGCTCGGGATCGGATGTTTTGCAGGCGTACTCATAGTCGCAGGTGAGCTTCACCGAATCCGGGAGCACGGCGCCCGGAAGGTTCTTGATATAGCTGCGGTCTGCCTCGAGAGTCTTTATCTCATTCTCCAGCTTTGACCAGAGAATAACATCCTTGCCCTTATTCGCGAGAAGTATAGTGATCGCGGTGCCCCAAGTACCGGCACCCAGTACGGTAACTGACATTTCCCATCCTCCTAAAATACCATGATCTATTCTTTATCCTTTGAAGCCGCGGCATTGGGGTCCACATGCTCTCCGATCCTGTTCTCGGTGCCGTGGGCCAGCCTTACGATGTTCGAGCGATGTCTGAAAAGCGCAGACGCAGTAAACAGGAAGGTTATGGCGATAAGCCAGCCGTAGTAAGGATCCGCGGACTTTGTGAGTATAACCCAGATAGGGAAAAGCATGGATACGCATATCGATCCGAGCGAAACATACTTTGAAAGATATATGACTCCTCCGAAAATGATCACGCCGGGGATCAGTATCCAGGGATCGAACGCTACGAACACGCCGCCTGTTGCAGCAATGCCCTTTCCGCCCTTAAAGTGAAGCCATACCGGATAATTGTGTCCGATAACGCACATGATGCCGAAAACGAGCATCAGCAGGCTGCACTCATCTGCCCCGCGCAGGAGCACATATTTCATGATCATGAGCGGGATGAAGGCTTTCAGGAAATCACCGATAAACGTGATGATCCCGGCCTTTTTGCCCATTACCCTGAAGGCGTTCGTCGTGCCGGCGTTGCCGCTTCCGTAGTTCCTGATATCGAGATGATTTGTTTTGCCTATGATATAGCTCGTCGAAAATGTGCCGATCAGATATCCGCTGACTATGCACAATAGTATTTCGGTAGCAAGACTCATTTCAAAATAACCTCTTACTGTTCTTTTTCGCTTCTCTCGCGGATGAGTATCCTGATCGAAGTGCCCGAGAAGCCGAATGCTTCGCGAATCTTATTCTCAATGTAGCGCTGGTACGAGAAATGGAAAAGCTCCTTGTCGTTGCAGAAAATAACGAATGTCGGGGGCTTGACCGATACCTGCGTGATGTAATAGAGCTTGAGTCTCTTGCCCTTGTCTGTGGGAGGCTGCTGGAGCACAACTGCCTCTGCCATGATCTCGTTTAACACACCCGTTTTTACCCTGAGGTTCTGGTTCTGGATAACGACCTCTATGGACTCGAACAGCTTGTTCACGCGCTGCCCTGTGGCTGCGGAAATTTAGAGTATCTGGGGATAAGGGATAATGCTCAGCGTCTGCTCGAACTTGTCACGGAAACGGTTCTTGGACT
>JAGCSS010000393.1 GCA_017964055.1 Lachnospiraceae bacterium | reverse complement strand
GCGGAGAATGAGCCTGCCGCGGATGAAGTAATAGAAGAAGAGATGGAGCTCGAAGAGGACGAAGATGAACCCGGGACTGCGGAGGTCATCGAGTCCGAAGAGACAGCGGATGAGGAAGGCCTTGAGGATGCGGGAACTCCTGCCGGTGAATATGCGGCTGGGAACAGTGCAGAGTATGTGAGCGGGGAATCCGATACAGAGGCTGAGGCGGAGTCCGAAGCAGAGGCAGAAAACGAGGCTGAGACAGAGACCGAAGCGGAAGCCGGGACGGAAACAGAGACTGAGATCGAAGATGAGGCTAAAGAATCAGAGACTGAAGGTGAGATTGAAGCAGAGGTCGAGGTTGAGCCTGAAGCAGAAGCTGCGGTTGAAACTGAACCTGAAAATGAAAGCGAGCCGGAAGAAGAGCTTAAAGATGAACCTGAAGAGGAGATCGTGCCTGAGTCTGCCATAATGGCAGCAGCCGAGGCGGCGATCGGAGAAGCGGAAGAGCCGGAGCTCGAACTCGTCCAGCATACATTTAAGGGCCCTAACGGTGCGAAGATAGCGGCTGACAGCCTGCTCGCGGCATTCCTCGACAAAAAAGGCATGCAGCTCGAGGACTATTTCGGATTCTTTGCATACCAACGCGATATCAGGGGACAGCTCATCAAGACTCTCGAGATACTGCTCAATCCCCAGATCAAAAACAAGTGCCTGATCGTTTCGGGCGAGCACAACAGCGGCAGCAAGACCATTATCAAGGGGATCACAAAGATACTCTACCAGAACGGCTTCTTAAAGAATCCGCAGGTGGCGTTTTCCGAGGCGGAGAAGATCAATACGATGAGCCTCGAGGACAAGATGGAGCGTCTGCTCGGATGCTGCCTGCTGATCAACAACGCAGGCAAGCTCTCGGCGGATGCGGTCGGCAGACTGCTTAAGGCCAACGAGAGATTCACGGGCAGGACCGCGGTCATAATCACGGATTACAGGAGCGAACTCAACAGACTGCTGAAGGATCACAGAGAGATAAACAGCATGTTCCCGCAGCGCGTGCATATACCGTCATACGACATGGAGGACATGGAAGATCTGTTGTTCGTAAGGCTTAAAGAGAACAGCTGCGAGGTGGAGAAGCACGCTTATCAGCTGATAATGAAGAAACTTAAATCGATAGTCAGGGAAGTGCATGAAGGAAGCCTTGCCGAGGCGGACCGCTTTATCGGCGGCGTGATCGACAGCATGGAGACCAGGAACGCAAAGAAGCTCCTGGCCGGCGGCTTTGGACAGGTTAAGAGCAACGACCGTACGGTGATCGCTGCGGATGTAACAGAATAAGGCTTACACTACAAATTCGAGGTCGATCTCATTCTTGAGATTCTGGCCTCCTTTTGATTCAACCTTTTTTGTAACGTGAAGGGTATAGTTTTCGCCCGAGGCATAGGCCTCGGTGGGTTCGATCTCGATCGCGTGGAGATCGGGATTGTATGAGATCCTGGTGTCGACCAGAGTACCCTGGCTCGTATACACCATGAGGTTGTCGTTATTGACCGTGGCGGGGTTTAACGGGATATTGAAAACGATCCTCCAGATAAACTTTCCCGTGCGGAATTTAAGGTCCTGCTTGACCAGACGCTTATCTTCTCCGGAAACATTTACGATATTGAGATAATTGGGCATCCGTCCTGATCCTTTCTTGCTCTTATTTCTTGCTTTGCCTTCGCGAATATTATACAACGAAATCGGGAAAAGTAAATACAGGATTGGGCATTCTGAGGGGTTTACTTTTTCTACTGTTGTGTTATAATTGTTTTAACCATAATTTTGACATCTTTGTCTGAATTATGTCATGATGATCATTAACTCGTTTTCGGAACGAATCATATAGAGGTGGAAAATGGAACAATATATTATCAAAGGGGGCCGCAGCCTTGCCGGTGAAGTTGTCATCAACGGGGCAAAGAATGCGGCGCTCGGAGTTATTGCGGCAGCGATAATGACCAATGAGCCTGTTGTCATCGAGAACCTTCCCGATGTGCTTGATATAAACGTTTTGCTTGATGCCATCCGCGAGATCGGTGCGGTGGTTGAGAGGATCGACAGACATACCGTGAGGATCGTCGGCACGATCAACAGCGTAGAGGTAGACAACGAAAGCATGCGCAAGATGCGCGGATCATATTATCTTATCGGAGCGCTTCTCGGAAAGTGCGGCAGCGCGCAGGTTCCGCTCCCGGGCGGCTGCAATATCGGCAGCAGACCCATCGAGCAGCATACGAAGGGCTTCAGGGCACTCGGTGCCGAAGTGGACATCAGCTTTGGTATGGTTAACGCCAAAGCAGAAAAGCTGACCGGAAACCATATCTATTTCGACCTGGTTTCGGTAGGTGCCACGATCAATGTTATGCTGGCTTCGGTTCTTGCGGAGGGTCAGACCATCCTCGAGAACTGCGCAAAGGAGCCCCATGTCGTAGATGTTGCGAACTTCCTTAACAGCATGGGAGCCAACATCAAGGGCGCGGGAACCGATGTTATCAGGATCCGCGGCGTTGAGAGCCTGCACGGCAGCACCTATTCGATCATTCCCGATCAGATCGAGGCAGGAACATTCATGCTTGCGGCTGCGGCCACACGCGGCGATGTTCTTATAAGAAACGTTATCCCGAAGCACCTCGAGGCCATTACGGCAAAGCTTCTCGAGATCGGCTGCGAGGTTACGGAGGACGATGACTCCATCAGGGTTATCGCGAATAAGAGACTCGGAAACACACAGCTCAAGACACTTGTATATCCCGGATTCCCTACGGATATGCAGCCTCAGATGACTGCGGCGCTGGCGTTCAGCGTGGGCACGAGCATCGTTACGGAGAGCATTTTCGAGAACAGATTTAAGTACGTGGATGAGCTCACCAGGATGGGAGCGAGCATTAAGGTTGAAGGCAATACCGCTATCATCAACGGTGTGGAGAAGCTTACCGGAGCTACGGTTTGCTCACCCGACCTTCGCGCGGGCGCGGCACTCGTTATCGCGGGCCTCGCAGCGGAGGGCTTCACCATTGTTGAGCAGGTTGAGTATATAGAGAGAGGCTATGAGCACTTCGAGGTTAAGCTCAAGGAGCTCGGAGCCATGATAGAGAGAGTAGAGGACAGCGATACAAAGGCTATCCAGAAGTTCAAGCTTAAGGCGGGCTGATATGATCAGTGCCTGTCACCGTATGGTGACAGGCACTTTTTTCTTTTTTACAGCATTGCTTCGATATACAGACGGTTCTGTTTGGACAGATCGATGTAATTGCCGTCGCTTGTCTGGATCAGGGGCTTTGAATAGCAAAGCTTGTTGATGTAGACGATGGTTCCGACCGTGCCGTCATTCAGGCGGACATGGGTGCCCATGTAGCTCTGGGTGATATTTTCCATGAATACCATCAGATACTTCGGATCGAAATGCGAGAGACCTTCGCTCTCGAACATGCGCATTACCTCGAAAGGACACTTTGCCTTACGGTAGGAGCGCGGGCTCGTCATGGCTTCATATACATCGGCGATCGCGACGATCTTTGCGAAATTGTCGATCTTGTCGGCGGTCAGGTTCATCGGGTAGCCGCTGCCGTCGCAGCGCTCGTGATGCATGACTGCGCTGAGCTTTATGCGGTTGTCGAGGTCCTTGTCCTTGAGGAAATTGTAGCCCTGGATCGTGTGACTCTCGACGGTCTTCTTTTCATCGGGAGTAAGAGGCGTGGTCTTGTCAAGGATCGATTTCGGGATCATCATCTTTCCGACATCGTGGTAGAGACCGCACTGGATCAGGATCTGGATGTCCTTGTCGCTGAAGCCGAGCCACTCACCCTCAACGGCGCAGATCAGCGAGACATTCAGCGAATGAGCATAGGTGATGTCGTCGTACTCGCGGAAGCAGTGGAGCAGGTCGAATACCTGGATGCCCGTACGGCAGGAAGCGCGCAGGTTTGCGGTGGCTGCCGTAAGAGTCTCGGTGTCGGCGATAGTCTTGCCCTCGAGCATCTTTTTGAATTCGTCTTCCATTACGGAGACGGTATTGTTGAATGAACCGCTGTACGCGAGAAACTCGGGGGTGTCGCGGAGCTTATCGAAATAAGAAGGCTCTGCGCCCGATGAAACGGGTTCGGGAGCTGCGGGAGCTTCGCCGTCTTCGACAAAGATACGGAAGCTGCCTATCATATGGAAACGCATACGGGCAATAGCCTTGTCCGTGAGCGCCGAATTCTTCGGAACGATCAGCTGGTTGGCGCTGTTGAGGATATCCTCCGCGACAAGCATGCCCGGTGCGGCTTCGGTGATATTTATACGTTTCATATCCATGGGGGAAATACCTCCTGATGGTTATTCTTTGTGGCCCAAAACCCGGGAAATGTCACGGGCAGTCGAGAGCAGCTGCGCAGAGAGACTCTCGAGACGCTCATCGGGCATCCTGCTCACCAGTGTGGAAACACTGAGAGCGTACTGCGGGGTGTCATGGTAATCGAATACGGGAACGGCTATGCATCTGATGCCGAGCTCGTTTTCCTCATTATCGAGGGCATAGCCTCTGGTACGGATCAGTTCAAGCTCCTTTTTGAGGGTCTTAAAATCCGTTATCGTATAATCGGTCTTTTTCACTATATCGGAAGAATCCCATATAGACTTAACTTCTTCGGCGGGAAGATATGCAAGTATGACCTTTCCGACCGCGGAACAGTACATCGGGCGGGTAAGTCCGACCTGCGAAGACAGGCGGAACGAGCGGGCCTTGACCGACTGGGATTCGAGCTTTTCTATGTATAAAACGTTGCTCCCGGTCTTTTTGACGAAATGCACGGTCTCGTCGCATGCGTTGCTGAGCTGCTCTGCGTAGGGCCTGACAAGGTTCAGGATATCGGTATTTTTAAGGATCTTGCCCGACATCTCGACCAGTTTGTATGTGAGGGCATACGCGCCGGTCTGCTCGTTCTGCGTCACATAGCCCATGCTGATGAGCGAAGCCAGGAGACGGTGTACCGTGCTTTTGTGGAGCTCCAGCTGCTCGCTCAGATCGATGATCCTCATGGATCCGTGATCCGCGAGAGCTTCAAGTATTGCGAAGATCCTGTCCGCAGACTGGATCGGATTGGTAGTTTTTGTATCCATTTCTGATGCTTCCTTCATAGATAATTCCACATTGTGAAACCACATTTTAATATTATCATTAGATAATATAAAACACAAGGGTATATAGGGAATTCTAGACATTTATCGGTGTTGGTTATATAATCGAAGTATCATAGAGCAAAACAGAGTTTCACTATACGAAACGATTAAGGAGGTTACAAAATGAACGACGTATTGGTCAGGCTGGGCAAGATCGGCATTGTGCCCGTCATCGCCCTCGATGATGCAAAAGACGCGCTGCCTTTGGGCAAAGCGTTGCTGGCAGGCGGCATAGCATGCGCTGAGGTTACTTTCAGGACAGCTGCGGCAGAAGAGGTTATCAGGACTTTAACGAGAGAGCTTCCCGAGATGCTCACAGGAGCGGGTACCGTGCTCACGACTGAGCAGGTTGACCGCGCGGTTGCGGCGGGAGCAAAGTTCATCGTCAGCCCCGGACTTAATCCCAAGGTAGTTGAATACTGTGTAAATAAGGGTATCCCGGTTACACCCGGCTGCTCTTCACCGTCGGACATCGAGGTGGCTCTCGAATACGGTCTCGAGGTCGTTAAGTTCTTCCCCGCAGAGGCGGCAGGCGGCATCGCGATGATCAAGGCAATGAGCGCGCCTTACAGCGGCGTGAAGTTCATGCCTACCGGCGGGATCAATTCGGGCAATATCAACAACTACCTTTCATTTAATAAGGTCCTCGCGTGCGGCGGCAGCTGGATGGTGGACAAGAAGCTTGTTGCGGCGGGCAATTTCGCCGAGATCGAGAGACTTTCGAGAGAGGCCGTAGAGACCATCCTCGGCTTCGAGGTCATCCATGTCGG
>JAGCSS010000392.1 GCA_017964055.1 Lachnospiraceae bacterium | reverse complement strand
CTCATGCCCTCGTCTACAAGGTCGCATGCGATCTTAAGAGCAGCCTGAGCGGTACGCTTGCCGTTACGGGTCTGGAGCATGAAGAGCTTTCCGTGCTCAACGGTGAACTCCATGTCCTGCATGTCTCTGTAGTGCTTCTCGAGGTTCTCGCAAACCTGCTTGAACTGAGCAAATGCCTCAGGGAACTTCTCAGCCATCTCGGTTATCTTCATGGGAGTACGAACGCCGGCAACAACGTCCTCGCCCTGCGCATTGGTAAGGAACTCACCGAAGAGGCCCTTCTCGCCGGTAGCGGGGTTACGTGTGAATGCTACGCCTGTACCGCAGTCATCGCCCATGTTTCCGAATGCCATGCTCTGTACGTTAACGGCGGTACCCCATGAATAAGGGATATCGTTGTCACGTCTGTAAACGTTTGCTCTGGGGTTATCCCATGAACGGAATACGGCCTTGATGGCCTCTGCGAGCTGAACTCTGGGATTCGAAGGGAAATCCTCTCCGAGCTTTGACTTGTACTCGGCCTTGAACTGGTTAGCCAGCTCCTTGAGGTCGTCCGCTGTCAGCTCAACGTCCTGTGTAACGCCCTTCTTGGCCTTCATCTGGTCGATGAGCTCTTCGAAATATTTCTTGCCGACTTCCATAACAACGTCGGAGAACATCTGGATAAATCTTCTGTAGCAGTCCCATGCCCAGCGGGGATTGCCGGACTTCTCTGCCAATGTATTAACAACGTCTTCGTTTAAGCCCAGGTTAAGAATGGTGTCCATCATACCGGGCATCGAAGCGCGTGCTCCGGAACGAACCGATACGAGAAGGGGATTCTCCTTGTCGCCGAACTTCTTTCCGGTCATCTCTTCAAGTTTGATAACGTATTCGTCAATCTGAGCCTGAATCTCGGGATTGATCTGCTTGCCGTCCTCATAGTACTGGGTGCAGGCTTCGGTTGTGATCGTGAAGCCCTGAGGTACGGGCATTCCGATGTTGGTCATCTCAGCAAGGTTAGCGCCCTTTCCGCCGAGAAGGTTCCTCATGTCAGCGCTTCCTTCGCTGAACAGGTAGACCCATTTCTTCATAAAGATTTTTTCCTCCTAATTATCTGTTTTTTCATTTTTCTTCCTGGTTTCACAACACGTTATTATATCACAGCGGTCCCAAAAAATAAAGAAAATTATGAAATTTCAATAAAAAAAACGGCTGCCCGCGATCAGGCAGCCGATATATGCTTATTTACTCTACCGTAACACTCTTTGCGAGGTTTCTGGGCTTGTCCACGTCGAGACCCTTTGCGACCGACAGATAGTATCCGAGGAGCTGGAGCGGCACGACCGCAAGGCTCGCGGTAAAATGCTCGTCTATCTTGGGTATGTAGGAGCAGAAATCGACCGTATCCTCGATCTCGTAATGTCCGTAGCTCGTCAGGCCCATCAGGTACGCGCCGCGGCTCTTTACCTCGACCATGTTGCTGACGGTCTTTTCGATGATCCTGCCCTGCGTGAGCACGCCTACGACCAGCGTTCCCTCCTCGATCAGCGAGATGGTGCCGTGCTTTAATTCACCCGCGGCGTAAGCCTCGGAATGAATGTACGAGATCTCCTTCATCTTCAGACTGCCCTCGAGGCAGATCGCGTAATCGAGTCCGCGTCCGATGAAGAATACATCCTTCGCGTATGCGTATTTGGCGGCAAACCACTGGATCCTTTCCTTGTCCTCGAGGATCTTTGATATCTTAGCCGGTATCGTGAACAGCTCACCGATCAGCATACCGTATTTCTCTTCTGTGATCGCCTTTCTGACAAAAGCCGCCTGGATCGCGATGAGATAGGTCACGATGAGCTGCGCGGAATATGCCTTTGTGGTCGCAACGGCTATCTCGGGGCCCGCGAGCGTGTAGATCACGCGGTCCGCTTCCCTGGCTATCGTGCTGCCCCCAACATTGACGATCGCGAGCGGCCTGATGCCTTTTTCCTTCGCGAGCCTCAGGGCAGCGAGGCTGTCCGCGGTCTCGCCGGACTGGGAAATGACGATCACCAGGCCCTTAGGGTCCGCGATCACGGGTCTGTAGCGGTACTCCGACGCGAGCTCGACCCTGACGGGGATACCCGCCAGATCTTCGATCACGTACTGCGCCGCCATACCGACATGCCATGCCGAACCGCACGCGACTATCGTAACGGAAGAAATGTCCTTAAGCACCTCATCCGCAAGCACATCGTCGCCGAAGCATATCCTGTTGTCTTTAACGAGCGCGTTCAGCGTATTCTCAACCGCCTGCGGCTGCTCATGTATCTCCTTGATCATGAAATGCTCAAAACCGCCGCGCTCGGCAGCCTTCGCATCCCACTCGACCGTTGTGGGCTCTTTTGCGACCTCATCGCCGTCCAGATTGAAGAAGGTCACTTCTCCCGCCCTCAGACGTCCGAATTCGAGATTGTCGATGTAATAGACGCTGCGCGTGTATTTGAGTATCGCGGGAACATCGGAGGCCAGATAGGTATCCCCGTCCTCAACTCCGATAACGAGCGGGCTGTCCTTACGGGCTACCCAGATCTCGTTCGGGTATTCCTTGAACATCAGCGCGAGCGCATAGGAACCCCTGATCCTGACCATTGCCTTCGCGATGGCGTCAACGGGGCCGATGTTGTATTTTTTGTAATAGTAATCGACGAGTTTTACGGCTACTTCGGTATCCGTCTGGCTGTAAAAATTATAGCCCTTGCGCAGGAGCTTGTCCTTGAGCTCCTTGTAGTTCTCGATGATGCCGTTGTGCACGCCGACCACGTTGTAGTCATCTGAAAGATGAGGGTGCGCATTGGTCTCGGACGGCTCACCGTGAGTCGCCCAGCGCGTATGTCCTATGCCGCAGGTCCCGCGCAGGGAATTCCCGCCGTCGGTTTTCTCATACAGGGTTTTAAGCCTGCCCTTCGCTTTGACCACCTCAAAATCGTGATCGCCGTCGCGGACGGCAATGCCCGCAGAATCGTAGCCTCTGTATTCAAGCTTCGACAAACCTTCAAGAACTATCGGGGCCGCGCTCTTACGGCCGATGTATCCGGATATTCCGCACATATATGGTCTCCTATCCAAAATATGCCGCAATCCGACTGAATTGCGGCATATTCTTTTATTATTTTTATACTGCTTAAAAAGCCAATTTCTCGGCTAAATAGCTCTTCAGCTCTGCGATCGGGATACGTACCTGAGCCATGGTATCCCGCTCACGGACGGTTACGCAGTTGTCTGTCTCGGACTCGAAATCGTAGGTTACGCAGTAAGGCGTTCCGATCTCGTCCTGACGGCGGTATCTCTTACCGATGTTGCCGCGGTCATCGAACTCGCAGTTCCACTCCTTCGACAGCTCCGCGTAGATCTTCTCGACGCCCTCATTAAGCTTCTTCGAAAGAGGAAGCACGCCGACCTTGATGGGCGCGAGCGCGGGATGGAAATGAAGAACGGTACGCTTGTCGCCGCCCTCAAGCTCCTCCTCGTCATATGCTGCGCAGAGGAATGCCAGGGTTACGCGGTCGGCGCCGAGCGAAGGCTCAACAACGTAAGGCACATAACGCTCATTGGTCTCGTCATCGAAGTAGCTCATGTCTTCCTTCGATACGTTCTGATGCTGCGTAAGGTCATAATCGGTACGATCCGCGATACCCCAGAGCTCGCCCCATCCGAACGGGAACAGGAACTCGATATCGGTCGTGCCCTTTGAATAGAAGCACAGCTCCTCGGGACTGTGATCGCGCAGTCTCATCTCGTCTTCCTTGATGCCGAGACTGATCAGCCAGTCGCGGCAGAAGCCTCTCCAGTACCGGAACCACTCGTGGTCGGTACCGGGCTTGCAGAAGAACTCCAGCTCCATCTGCTCGAACTCACGTGTACGGAAAGTGAAGTTACCGGGCGTGATCTCGTTACGGAAGGACTTACCGATCTGACCGATGCCGAAAGGCACCTTTTTGCGGGAAGTACGCTGTACGTTCTTGAAGTGTACGAAAATACCCTGCGCGGTCTCGGGACGCAGATAACCAACGTTTTTCGCATCCTCGGTAACGCCCTG
>JAGCSS010000391.1 GCA_017964055.1 Lachnospiraceae bacterium | reverse complement strand
CGAAGTCGGGAAATATCTGAACAGAGGGCAGTCCGTATCGATGACGAGTCCGAGCGGTCTCGACCATGACGGTCCCATCTGCGCGTTCCAGAATACATTCCTGAGAGTTACCGGCGGGCACTCGAAATCCATGTCCGACATGTATGGCATGAAAATGACCGTGCGGCCGTCCTTCAGCAATCTCTCGGCCTCTTCGGCTGTGCGGGCGATCACCGGCATATTCCGGGATATCTCCCCTGCCGGATGGACCGGCTCAGATATGCTGCTTCCTTCGCCGTCTGCTTTCGTGCCGTCCCCGCAGCCCTCAGCATCCGCAAATACCGTGAGCCTCCAGCTGTTCTTCGCTATCCTTCTGCCGTCAGCCCCAATGAGCTCTGCCTCGAGGACAAGGCTGCAGCTCTCAGTAATACCCTCAAAACCGGTTTCGATATCGCCGATGCAGGTATTCTCTCCGGCCCTTATCACGGGACAGGTTATTGTCTTTTCGCCGCCGCAGTCTTCTGCGCCATCATATCCCGTTCCGGGGACAAGCCTCCATGAAAGCCTTGCTCCCTCTATATCCGCGCCCGAGAAATTGCAGATCTCCGCGCGTGCCGAAAGCCGGTCCGTATTTTTATAGTTATAGCCGTCGATCCTCGCGAGGATCACGACCTCATCATTAAACTGCCTGAACTCTTCGGGCGTCACATAGCCCTTGCTGTCAAAGAAAGGATCGAGCACTCCGACCACAGCCGTACCCTGCCCCGTGTAATCATGCAGGTCGAGGTATTCATACCCCGTGATCTCGCGTGTCCTTAGGTTTGCCTCGAACTCCTCTTTCAGCAAACGCACCTGATGGCGTCCGGAGCAATAGGTAAAGTCCCTGTTCAGCCCGAGCACGCCGTTTTCGCGGGCATTCTCCCTGAATATCTCATAATTGCCGCCGCGTACCGGACCTGTAAACTTATCCGCAGCCGACAGGTCGGGATACGCGCACCACTGACCCATCTCATGCGAGATCACGGGCAGTTTGCAGCCCGTAAGCGACGGAGAATAATCCTTTCCCCTCCAGCCCCGGCTGTTCCTGATCATGCCGCCGGGTATCGGTCCGTACGCCGATCTGTGGAAATATACGTAATCTGTCCCCGTGATATCGGCCGGCGCCTCATCGTAATACCAGCCCGACTGCGCCGTAAATATCCTGCGTCCCGCATATCCCAGGGAATCGTTTATATTGCGCGCGTCGCTTACCCATCTTTTCAGAGGCTCGTACCAGTTCCCCGAAGGCTCGTTCGTGGGCGAGAGCATCACAAATGAGGGATGATGTCCGAAAGCCTCGAGTATCCTGCGGGTCTCGCCGATCAGGATTTCATACATTGCCTCCTGAGAAGGCGAGAAAGCGTTCCACATACCGCATTCGATCTGCAGGAACAGTCCCGCTTCGTCTGCGGCGGCAAATGCCGCATCGGGAGGACAGAACGAGTGGAAGCGGATGAAATTAAAGCCCCACTCCTTAACGATCGCAAAAACGCGGTCCCAGTAACCACGCTCATAAGGGGGATACACCGTCGCGGGGAATCCCCCTCCGAAGTGCGTCCCCCTCATGTACTGCGCTTTGCCGTCTATGGTTATATTTCTGCCGCATACTTCGACACTGCGGGCATGCGCTGCGGCATACTCCGTGCGCGCCGCGCACTCAGCCTGCCGCTCTGCGGCGCTTATTACCTCTATCCTGCCTGCCATGCCGTTCCAGCATGCGTCCAGAGCATCCGATATGCCGTGTGAATCCGGCCTGTACGGATGCTGCATCGAATTGTCGACGATCAGTTTTATATCATGGTGTCCCGCAGACAGGTAAAAAGGTCCGAAGCAAAAAGGCGCGCAAAGGCTTTCCCCGCTGCCCTTTTCCTCACCGTCCACAAAGAGCGTCAGACGCCATTTGGAGATCTCGACAAAAAAGTAATACTCTCCTTCAACGTCCGTTTCAAAGCTGCGCGAATACTCCGCTTTCCCTGCGTAATGAGTGCGTGTCTGCGCAAGGAAAGGTACATGAAGATCCTCCGTATCGCCGCTCTTGTATTCTTCTCTTTCGTACCAGAAAGGATTGTGAAGGCCGCTGATCCATACGGTGTCCCTTGACGCGGGGTCGCCGAGTCCGGCACCGTTTACGGTGCCCGGAAGCGTGATCGTACTTACGATCCCGTTGTTTGTCCGGACCGTCCAGGTTCCGGAGAGATCAACTGCCATGCCTGTATGCCGTCCTTCCCGAATCAGTTCAGTTTTCTGTATTTGCCGGGTGTCAGACCCGTAGCCTTACTGAAAAACCTGATAAAATTCTGTGCATTGGCATAACCGAGTGTCATCGCGATGTCCTGTACCGAAAGCTGTTTTTCGAGGAGCAGCCTCTTTGCTTCGTCGATCTTACGCTTCTCGGCGTATTCGGTGAAGCCCTTGCCGCGTTCCTTTTTCAGCACCTTCCAGATGTAGTTCTGCTTGAGTCCGAGCCTGTCCGCGCATTCCGACAGCAGTATGTTGCCGTGCGTCTCATCGATCAGATCGTCGATCATCTTTATGATCTGGTGCGATCTGTCCTCCATGCGCTCATTCACGCATTTGATCAGCGGGTCGATGAAGAACTGCTTGATATACACTCGTATACGGCGCGGCTCCAGCTCCGAGATCAGCTCCCTGTAGTGGAAGCGCATGCCCGAAGGGAATATCTCCTCCAGCCTGATATCCGACTCCACCGCGGACATAACGACCTTGTCCACGTAGCGCAGGATGTAGTACAGCGCTTCGTCCGTCGTCTTTTTCGTGAGGAGGAACTCCGCAAATCTGTCCGTGCACTTGTATGCCTTTTGTTTGTCTGCCTCTTTGAGCGCCTGATAGAGATCGTTCTCATAATGCGGATCGTATCCGTCGGGGTGGGTCTGACCGTCCCAGAACATCTTGTCCACGTAAAAACGAAGGCTGTTGGAAGTATCGACTCCGTTCTCGATGACCTGCTGCTCGATCTCGTGATAGTCCTGCCGGGTGTTCTCGTTGTACATCATTGCCATGGCGCTCTCTCTGTAGGCAAGACGTATCTTTTTATGCTCGCTGTGAATACCGCTGACTCCCATGATGATATAGAGTCCGGTCTTTTCGCTGCAGTATTTCTGCATCCCCTCATAATAGGACTCGACCTTTTTGAGGAGAGCCTCCTCGTCATTGTCTCCGATCAGGGAGAAAATGGT
>JAGCSS010000390.1 GCA_017964055.1 Lachnospiraceae bacterium | reverse complement strand
GTTTACGTTATCTACACCAACTCCAACGAGTCCGGAAATCTTAACGGCGGCAACGGTGAGTATGATAACCAGAGCGATTACCGTGAGCAGTACGCATGGATCATCTCCGAGCTCGAGAACGCATCGAAGCTCAGAGAGCAGGGCAAGGTTAAGTGGATCGTTATCCTGACCCACGCGGGCATGATGAGCGTCGGTTACCACACCATGGACGGCGGCTCAAGACAGCTCAGAAAGAACCTGGTTCCCCTGTTTGCGAAATATGAGGTAGACCTTGTCCTTCAGGGCCATGACCACGCTTACACCAGAACCAATCCTTACTACTACGGCAAGGATATCAACGGCGATTACTTCACCGGTTATGTTCCGAACGAGAGAGAGACCGGTTTGGGATACGGTACCGTAACCTATGACGATCCTTTCACCGATCAGATCGAGACCGAGGGCAGAAAGTTCAACATCGAGCCCGAAGGAACACATTATGTTACCATTAACTTCGCGGGCGAGAAGTCGCTCGATATCTCGAAGGAAAACGCGGAATCACGCTACGCTGTACCCGACGAGTACATCGAGGAAGGCTGCGCTACCAGCGTTATCAACAGCGAGCTCTGCGGACAGCGCGTAAAGAAGCAGTTCTACGCATTCATCCGCGTAAAGGGCGACACCCTCAACTTCGATACATACTTATTCGACGGCGTAGGCTCAAAGCTCTACGATACCTTCACCGTTATGAAGGACGGCTCCTGCAAGCCCGACATCGCAAAGAGAGGCATCTCCTTCAAGGGTGCATACGCTTTTGACAAGGTATATGACGGCAAACCCGCCGAGCTCGATGTCTTTGACATCACCGCTTATAAGGGAAATACCGATACCGAGGAGAAGCTCTTTAAGGAATACGACAGTATCGTTTACACCGTAACCGGTACCACCTCCGACGGAAAGGCTTACAGCTCGAACAAGATGCCCACCGCGCCCGGTAAGTACACCTTACATCTTACCGTTTCCAACGGCTCGGTATTCTTCAAGGGAGAGACTACGGTCGACTTCGTCATTAAGAAATAAACAGCAATAAATAACAGGGTGCCTGTCTCCGTATTAATTACGGTGAGAGGCACCCTGTTTTTCTGCTTTTTATGCCGTTGCGAGATCCAGCTGCTGCGCAGTGCCCGCTCTTCCGTCCTCAAACAGGAACAGGCCGGTACTCTTTATTACCGCATCCGTTGCGTTTGATACGGCATCCTTCAGCGAAAACTCGGTGGCCGCATGCTTAAGGCATATCGCGCCGACCCCCGCGTCCTTCAGCGTTAAGAGGCGTTCCGTGCCGTCCGCTTCGATGCTCCAGATCTTCAGCGCGGCGAATACCCCGTCCGCTTCATCGATCCAGCCGTTGCCGTCGAGATCGTACTCTGCCAGCTCCGAAAACGCGTCACCGCTCGTCGGGCCGAACAGTTCGCTGCCGTCGTTTATCCTGCCGTCGCCGTTTAAGTCGAGCGCGAGCATTCCGCTCCCTGCCGAGGGCAGGGAAACATAGTCCTCCGTTCCGTCGGCATCGATGTCAAAGAAATACTTCTGATCCGATACCGTCGCCGGACTGCCGTCGAGGTTTATAACGAGCGGATCGACGAGAGCCGTGCTCTCCCTGACCGTAAAGCCGCTGAAAGCCACGTATTCGCAGCTCATGACCGCTTCCACGTTAATGTTTATACTCCGGCCGTCGGCGGTGTTTACGGTGCCCGTAGTGGCAAATGTGGTTGTTTCTGCTTCATATGAGACAGTATAGCATCCCTTGGTGAGATACCTGCCGGTCGGCATCAGATCTATACCCGAGATGCCCGGCAGTCCCGTGGCCGCAGGATAGTCCGCGGCACTCTTACCGCTGTCTCCCGGACCGCACCCCGATATCCGTCCGCCTATGATGCGCATGAGGTATTTAATAGTCTCTTCCTGAATCTTGTAGAGCATGTTTTCCTCCATGAGCCTGCGCATCTGGGGTGTGTTCTTCACCTGCATGGTGTCGAAGATATCACGCAGCATTTCCGATGCGCTGCGCGGCTCTTCCGCCGCAGCCGTCCTTTCCGGATCCCGGATCCGCATGCTTTCGGACCGCTCCGTCCCGTCTGTTCTCTGCACCATGCCGGTAAAATCCGGCGTCATTCCTGCACTGTCTGTGATACAGGTAAATCTTGCTTCCCTGCTGTCGGACCTGAAAGTCCGTGCGGATTCCATTCCTATCGTCGTGGAATCGATGATCAAATAAAAGCTCCTTTCGTTATTTCGGCCCCGTTCCGCGCGTGCACTCACGAAAAATATAAGGCAGTGAACGAATCCGTTTCGTTCACTGCCTTCCGTGGCCTTACTAAAATGCAGACAGCCCGCCGCGTCCTGCGCAGCGAACCACCCGTCTGACATATATATCGGCTCGCATGTGATATTTCTTAAGTTTATTAATAAATATATCCCTTGGCCTTCAAGAGCTCAGCCATGAGCACCGCGCCGCCGGCAGCGCCGCGGAGGGTGTTGTGCGAGAGGCCTACGAACTTGTAGTCGTAAACGGTATCCTCTCTTAAGCGGCCCATGCATACCGCCATGCCGTGCTCGGTGTCGCGGTCGAGAGCGGTCTGGGGACGGTTGTC
>JAGCSS010000389.1 GCA_017964055.1 Lachnospiraceae bacterium | reverse complement strand
GGTCTCATCGAGGTCGATGTCGCCGCTGGTGGTCTTGGCCTCAAAATGCTGAAGCGTCGAATCGTCGGAACTGATGTCGCCGCTTACGGTGCTGCACTTTCCGCCTACGAAGCTGCAGTCCGAGAAGCCTATATCACCGCTCATGGTGCTGATCTCGCACTCGCTCGCGATGCAGTTGTCCAGATCCACATCACCGCTCATCGTGCTGATGCTCATCTGCGCAACATTGATATCCGACGCATTCACATCGCCGCTCAGGGTCCTGATCGCAACATTCTTCAGGCCTTCGGGGATCTGCACGGTAACGGTGATGTCGGGGCAGGACATGCTCTTGAAGAAATTGCTCGTGCCGGGGCGCTTTTTCGCTACGGCGTAGATCGTCGAGCCTTCCTGTCTGAAATCGAAGCCGTAAGCCAGTTTCTGGTTGGTGGTGCCGTCGTTCTCGTACTCAACGTGTACGGATCCGTCCTCACTCGCCTCTGCGACCACATCGCCGCAGTCAGTCTGGATCACGATCGAATCGCATTTCTCAGCGGTAAAAAGCTTTGAGCCCTCTTCGTCACAGGTCTCCTCGCGAACACATCCGGCATCCTCTGTATCCTGTGCGGTCTCGCCCTCTGCCTGATTGAAGAAAGGCGCGCAGGGATCCTCCTCTGTCTCGGGTGCCGACTTGGTAGCCGCCTCGGCCGCGTCCTTGTTCATGCTGCGGTTAAAGCTGTCGGAAAACTCCTTTGCAAATGCGCCGGACTTATCCTTAACCTTGCCCGCCACATTCTCAAAGCCCTCGGCAAATGCCTTCGCGAAATCCCCGGCCTTGTCTGAGATATTATTGAATACGGTACCTGCGGTATCGCCGACATTCGAAGTGAACTTCGTGGTGCCCTTCGTAACGGTCGCCGCAAAGCTTCCGAGGAAGCCCGCGATATTCTTCGCGGTATCGCTCATGGTCTTTGAAATATTGTCAGCTGCCTGCTTGAACTGCTCCTCATCGATCTGGATGTGGATGCCCTTACCGGACTTCTGCTCCTTGCCGGTCAGCTTGTTCAGCTCATCTACCAGCTCATCGATGCTGCCGAGCTCCTCACAGATCTGCTCTTCGGTCTTGCCGTTGGCAGCGCCCATGGTGAAATGCTCCTCATAATCGGTGAATATCTCGTTCCTGATATCCTCATCAAATCCGGCAAGCTTCTCCCTGAGCTTGTCCATATATTCCTGCTTTGTCATGTTTCCTCCATTCTTCCCTGTATAGGGGATATGTAGTTTATCTGAATTCCACCCTTTTGTGATCGTACTGCTTTATCTTAATATCTCGTCGACCGCGCTGACGAATTCCTTCCACTCGGTCTTCAGTCCCTCCTGATAGCTCCGTCCCGCGTCTGTCAGGTGGTAATACTTTCTGGCCGGGCCGCTCTCTGACTCCCTCAGATAGGTCTCAACCAGGTTGTCGTCCTTAAGTCGCTTTAATACGAGATACAGTGTGCCGGTCGCAATGACCATCTTCTGCGAGATCTCGTCTGTCAGCTCATAGCCGTAGCGGTCTCCTTCGACAAGCTTGGAGAGTACGCACAGCTCCAATGCTCCTTTTTTAAATTGTGCGTTCATCGGTACCTCCTTTTTGTTTTATTGAACTCCGGCAGTCTGCTGCCGAAAGCTTTTTTCAACTACCAAAATACACTTTATCACAATCTATTCTACAATGCAATATAGTAAATATAAAAAAATAATAAACTTCGCTTGCTACTATTGCAAGGTGCAGTTTGACTGCCTATCTGTTATCTGCTGCCGGTCTCCTGTTTATCTGCGGTCTGCGCTCTGTCCGACAACCGTCCCTGCATAGTATCGCGCAGCTTCATCTCCCGGATCACGCCATTCAGTGTCAGTCTCTTGTTGGCGCTCCAGCGCGGGAACAACAGGCTCTCGTGCGGCGCATCGCCGGTCAGGCGGTGAATGACGATATGAGGAGGGAGCAGTTCGAGGGCATCCGTCAGGATTCCTATATATTCTTCGGGTGAGCTGATATACAGATATCTATGGCCGGATTTCATTTCGGTTTTTTCATTATCTGCCGGATCGTTCACGATCCTTCTGTTTTCGCTGACCGCACCGGCCGGGCATACTCCCCCCGCCTCGTACATCCTGCCAAGCTCTGTCCCCTTCATAACGTGCAGCAGCTGCAGTTTGATCCCCTGAATATCACATGCTCCCACATATTTCACGGTCTCGAGCATGTCGGCGGCGGTCTCGCCCGGAAGTCCGAGTATCACATGCACTATGACCTCGAGCCCTGCTGCCCTGAGCCTTTTTACGGCATCGTCAAATACGGGCAGCGCATAGCCCCTGCGGATGAATCGCGCGGTTTCCTCATGGATCGTCTGGAGTCCCAACTCTACCCAGACAGGTTTGCCTGCTGCCGCTTTGACTCTCTCCAGCATGGCGATGACGTCGTCTCCCACGCAGTCCGGTCTCGTGCCGATCGAGAGCGCGCAGATGTCCGGATGCAGTGCCGCCTCCGTAAATATCCTCTCCAACCGCGCGAGATCCCCATAAGTATTCGTATAGCTCTGGAAATACGCGATGTATTT
>JAGCSS010000388.1 GCA_017964055.1 Lachnospiraceae bacterium | reverse complement strand
GCGAGGAGTTTAACGGCGAGGTGCATGTTTACTCACCAGCGTATACCGAGAGCGAGATAGCGGAGCTAGCCCGCATCGCCGATCATGTGGTGTTTAATTCGGTCGCTCAGGTGAGGAAATACGCAAAAGCGTTTTCCGGCACTCACGTAAGTCTCGGCCTGCGCGTGAATCCCGAATGCTCGACACAGGAGACCGCGATATACGATCCCTGCGCGCCTGGATCACGGTTGGGCGTAACTTTGGAGAATTTCGACCCGGAAGTGCTCGAATACATCGACGGACTGCATTTTCATACGCTCTGCGAGCAAAATTCCGACGCGTTTGAGGCAACTCTTAAGGCTTTTGAGGAGAAGTTCGGAAAGTATCTGGGTGGCCTCAAGTGGGTGAATTTCGGCGGCGGACATCATATAACACGCGCCGATTACGACAGAGAGCGCCTGATCCGCCTGATACGCGGGTTTAAGGCGCGTCATGACGTGGAAGTATATCTGGAGCCCGGCGAAGCGATAGCGCTCAATGCCGGATGGCTCGTGACCAGGGTCTGCGATATCGTAAAGAACGGCATTGATATAGCGATCCTGGACGCATCGGCGGCATGCCATATGCCCGATGTGCTCGAGATGCCTTACAGGCCGCCTCTTTTTGCCTCGGGCAAGGCCGGGGAGAAGGCGCATACCTACAGACTGGCCTCGAGGACCTGCCTCGCAGGCGACATAATAGGCGATTACAGCTTTGACTGTGAGCTGCATGAGGGCGATATCCTGTCGTTTGAGGATATGGCTATATATTCGATGGTCAAGAACAATACCTTCAACGGAATGCCGCTTCCCGAAATAGGGATACTGCATGCTGACGGGCAGTATGAGACCGTAAAGACCTTCGGATATGAGGATTTCAAGGGAAGGCTGTCATGATATGATCAAAGATCCTACACCGTCAAATGACGGGTTTTATATGCCCGCGGAGTTCGAGCCGCACGAGGCTACGATCATGGTGTTTCCGGAGCGGCCGGGGTCATGGCCGCACGGAGCAAAGCCGGCGCAGAAGGTATTTGCAAAAATAATAAAAGAAAGAGCGGCCTCGGAGAATGTTTACGTGGCGGTAAATGATAGGACGTTAAAAGCCGCCAAAACGCTGCTGCCGGAGGCAGTTATTGCTGCCGGAAAGCTGCTGTCGGAGGCGGTGACTGCAGACGGAGAATTACCTGATCGTGCGATTGCAGGCAAAGAATGCGGTGGGAAGTTGAATGGCAATATCGTTCTGCTCAATATCCCAACCGATGACGCATGGGCGAGAGACATTGCGCCGACGTTCGTCCGCTCACGGGACGGAAGAAGTGTACGCGGCATCAACTGGCGCTTTAACGCCTGGGGCGGAGAATACGACGGACTGTATGCCCACTGGGAGAAGGATAACGCCTTTGCGGCGGAATTCATGAGAAAGACCGGTTATGAAGGTTATGACGCCGGTGATTTTGTGCTGGAAGGCGGTTCAATACATTCAAACGGAGCAGGGACGATCATGACGACCGAAGCCTGTCTGCTGAGCCCCGGGAGGAATCCGCAGCTGTCAAAACCGGAGATCGAGGACAGGCTAAAAGCATATCTCGGCGCTGAGCGCGTTATATGGCTTCCTTGCGGGATATATAACGACGAGACCAATGAGCATGTGGACAATGTCTGCGCTTTTATCGATGAGGATGAAACAGTGCTCGCATGGACGGATGATAAGGACGATCCGCAGTATGAGATGTCTGCGGCGTGCCTTAAAGTGCTGGAGGATGCAGGGATCAAAGTGCATAAGCTCCCGATACCGGATGTTCCGGTGACGGTGACCGAAGACGATCTTAAAGGATATGTCTTTGAGGAAGGCGAGGATGTGCGTGAGCCCGGAGAGCGTCTGGCGGCCAGCTATGTGAACTTTTATTTTACGAACGATGCGGTGCTTTTGCCTCAGTTCGGAGGCGATAACGCGGAGAGCGACGCGCGGGCGGCTGCAATAATGAAGGAACTCTGTCCCGGCAGGAGGATAGTGCGGATACCCGCGCGCGACATAATACTCGGCGGCGGTAATATACATTGCATAACACAGCAGATACCGGCAAGGATGACAAGGGAAAGCAGTTGCTGAATATACATTGCGGTACAGGATGCAAAGTAGTGTTTATGTGCAGAAACGGAGAATGAACATGAGAAAAGTCAAGGTTTGCGCAATACAGATGAACTGCACGGGCAGTGTGCAGGAAAACATTGATCACGCAGAGAGAAGAGTGAGAGAGGCGGCGGAAAAGGGAGCACAGATCGTGCTGCTTCCCGAGCTTTTCGAAAGGCCGTATTTCTGTCAGGAGAGATGCTACGAGTACTATGAATACGCAAAGAGCGTCAATGATAACGACGCGGTCGCGCGATTCAGGGATCTGTCCGGAGAGCTGGGGATAGTCACTATCATCAGCTTTTATGAGCGCGACGTAAACGTACTGTACAACAGCTGCGCCGTGATAGACGCGGACGGGACGGTTCTCGGCATTTACCGCAAAACTCACATTCCGGACGATCATTTCTATCAGGAAAAGTTTTATTTTACTCCCGGCAATACGGGCTTTAAGGTCTGGAATACCCGCTTCGGAAGGATAGGCGTAGGTATCTGCTGGGATCAGTGGTTCCCGGAGACTGCCAGATGCCTGGCGATAGAAGGCGCGGAGCTGCTTTTTTACCCGACAGCCATCGGCTCCGAGCCTATCCTCGACACGGACAGCAGTGAGCACTGGCAGCGCGTGATGCAGGGACATGCGGCGGCAAATGTCATGCCCGTTATCGCAGCGAACAGATACGGACTCGAGACCGTTAAGCCTACGCAGGCAAACGGAGGACAGAGTTCGTCGCTCGATTTCTACGGATCATCTTTTATCGCGGATGAAACGGGCGCTGTCGTTGAAAAGGCCGGCAGGACAGGGGATGCGATCCTGATCGCCGAATTCGACCTGGATGCGGTTAGTAAAGCCAGATTCGACTGGGGGCTTTTCCGCGACAGGAGACCGGAAGAGTATAGTTCGATAGTAAAATAAAAAAATATAAAAAGAGTGTCGACAAAAGTACGGTATGGTATTATTATGAACACAT
>JAGCSS010000387.1 GCA_017964055.1 Lachnospiraceae bacterium | reverse complement strand
GCGGTATTGACGGTAACGAGCACGGCGCCGATCTTGGTTGTCGCCCAGAAAGTGATGTACCACTGGGGCACGTTGGTCGCCCAGATCGCCACATGGTCGCCGCGCTTTACGCCCATTGCGATAAGGCTGCGCGCGAATGTGTCAACATCGTTTCTGAACTCTATATAGGTCCTCGTGTAATCGAGCTCAGTATATCTGAACGCGTACTGCTCGGGGAACTCCTTGCACATGCGGTCGAGCACGTCGGGGAAGGTCTCGTCGATCAGGGTCTCCTTCGGCCAGACGTATTTGCCGGTATGGGTCTTGTTGTCCTGCAGGTAATCCTGCTGTACCTCGCGGTACTTTGCCATGTAATGGGCGAAATGCGGGAATACGATGCCCGCGCTCTGCAGGTTCGTCGCCCAGCGCTTTACCCACTCGAGCGAGATATAACCGCTGTAATTGATCTCCTGAAGAGCTGTGAACACATTGCGAAGCGGCATGTCGCCCTCGCCCATGAGCTTGTATGCGGGCTTTCCGTCCACCATAATGCTGTCCTTTACATGGACGTGGCGGATATAGGAGCCTATGTTGCGGATCGTCTCATCGGGCGACTCCGCCATGTATCTGTAGGGATGATGAATGTCCCAGAGCGCCGCAACCTTGGGGCTGCCGACCTTGTCCAGGAGGCGCTTTAAACGCATGGTGTCGGAATAAACGCCGTTGCTCTCTACGAGCAGTGTCACTCCGTCGTAGGGCGCTGCTGCCTCAGCCAGTTCTTTGAGTACGCTCACAACATACTCATCATCGACATCATTGACAGGCTCGGGAGCCTTATCCGCCAGCAGACGGATGTAAGGAGTCTTAAGCTGCGCCGCAAGCTCGATGTGCGCCTTTATCTCTTCAATGACGGCATCGTGCTTATCAGCCTCTTTCAAGCAGCATCCTGTATCAAGGCAGGGGATCTCTAGTCGTAGTTCGCCCAGCTTCTTGATGGTTGCGGGGAGCTTCTCCGCACTGAAGGGCTGCGCTTTTACGGCTGAGATCTCGTCGCCGATCCCGCGGATCTCGATACCGTCGAACCCAAGGTCTTTTGCCATTGAGTAAATATCGGTCCATGAGAAATCGGGACATGCAAGTGTTGAAAAACTGATTTTCACGATGGTCATTCCTTTCTGTATTATAGTTTGGGGAAGGTCTCCTGAGGCTCTTTCCCCCGACCGGTTGCTTTATCGGGTTAAATCGTCAAAGCATCCGATTTTCAATATCATATACCGACATTTTCAATAATGCAAGTGTTTTTTCGCATATTTATAAGTCGGCTTGTCACAGCGGTGCAACCAACGGGAAAATATGTTATAATTGCCGCATAATAAGATTTAGTTTTTTCGGGAGGGAAATTCAAAATGGCTTTGTTCACGATAAATTTCAGAACGGCGCAGCCGGTTCCTTTCAAGGAACACTGCAGCGATGTGGAATTTTATGCAAGAGTGTGCGGAAGTGCAGAGATCGAATTCTATGATGAGGCCCGTTACGGCGTGGGAAAGGAAGGAGAAGACGCTTTAAGAACAATGATCCTCGGCATGATCCCGGGCTGCTTTGCAGCCTGGCCCGAAGGTAAGCTCATCATGGGCCCCGGGAATCGCGAGATACTCGAAGATCTGCTTTCCGCGTCTCTGACCGCCGCAGGAATAAATGCAAAGCCCGACATCCGCGACGTTTCTCTCATAGAAGGCCAGATGGACAAATATATGGCCGAGTGCCGTGAAGCATTGGATAAACAGATGAATCCGCAGGTTTCCACGGAAGATCTCGAAGAAGAAAAGCACGGACCGCTGATCGGCTTCAGTCTGAGCTATTCCTCTCACAGTATGATGGCAGGCGGCGGTTCATCGAGCGGAGACGATCTCGAATGGAACAAGGACGGGACCGTCACTCTGACATCCAGTTACAGCGGCAGCGGAAAAAACACCAGGTTCAAATACAATGTCAAACCCGAGATCGCCCAAAAGATGCGCGATTACGTGACCGAAAAACATCTGGCCCGGCTTTCCAAAGAAGATATCAAGACTCCCGTAATGTTCGACAATTTCACGAGCGCATCCTTTTCCATGAGCTTTGACGATTCTTCCATCGGAGGAAGCCCTTACGAGCACTGCTATGTCAATTGCGGGCCTGCGGGCATGACCTTCCGCACGATCGAGAATGAACTCGCTGAAATACTTAAGGAATGCCGCGAGACCGGCGAATGCATCCTGAGCGAAGAAAACGAGACAAGCAACGGTTTTATAGGCATGGGCGGCTTCACCGGCATAATGACTCAGCCTCCCACAGAGGCTTGGACCTGCCCGTCCTGCGGTATGAAAGTCATTACCGGCAGTTTCTGCCCCCAGTGCGCGACCCCCGCTCCGGAGGCTCCGCAGGCTGCGTCCGCTCCGGCCCCGACGCCTTCGCCCACGATCTTTGCCATGGATTATCCCCCTGCGTCCGGCGAGCCCTGGACCTGCTCCTGCGGATATAAGGGCAACACGGGGAAGTTCTGCCCCAACTGCGGAAATCCGAGCCCCGCTTATCTGTCACAGCGCGAAGAAAAAAAGGAGCCCGAGGCTCTTATGTCAGCTGAAATGTGGACATGCCTGATCTGCGGCTGCAAAGAAAATATCGGCCGGTTCTGCCTCAGATGCGGAAGTCTGAAAAACGCTCAATAATAACAAGGG
>JAGCSS010000386.1 GCA_017964055.1 Lachnospiraceae bacterium | reverse complement strand
TGCATTTTACGAAAACGAAATTATTGTTCTGCTCATAATAGTTGAGGCAGATACCGATGGGCGTGATAAGCGTCGAATCCTTGACGATATCGCTCTCGAGGAAACGGATCTCACCGAGCACCTCATCGCCTCTTAAGGCCACACGCTCCTTCGACAGCTTTGCCGCTGCCGCGAGCCTGTCGGTAAATCCGGGGATCTTTCCGCCGCCTCCGACTAAGAATATCGCGCTTCCGGGCTTTCCGCCGTTGAGCTCATTGATCTGTTTTGCGATGCCCGACGCGAGGTCACCCACCGCACTGTCTATGGTAGCCTTGACATCATCCGCCGAAACACTCTGCTTCAGCCCCATGATATCCTGGTAAGTTATCTTTTTCTTTTTGCCCGAAAGAGCGATCTTGATATCCTCGGCAGTCTTAAACTCGACGAGGTACTTCTGCATGATCGCTTCCGTCAGGTAATCTCCCGCCTTCGGCAGCATGCCGTATGCGGTTACCGAGCCGCCCTTTGTGATGCAGATATCAGATGTTCCGGCTCCTATGTCGACGAGCGCGAGGTTCAGCAGCCTGAACTTCTCGGGGATCGCAACATTGATCGCGGCGATGGGCTCGAGAGTGAGGTTTACGACGTTCAGGTTCGCGCGCTGGGTAGCCGCGTACAGTCCGTCGATAACGTCCTGCGGAAGAAATGTCGCGATGATGTCGGCACCGATCCTGCGGCCCTTATGGCCTTCAAGATTGGTGATCGGGATATCGCCGAGATAATACTTGATAACGGAATGATCCACGCAGAAAAAGCTGCCTTCGATCTTTTTCCTGAGCTCCTCGTGGGCCTGCTCAACGCCGATCAGCTCCATCGAGCGGATCAGCTCATCGGTGATCACCATCTCGTCGCCAAGCTCATAATCCGTCCTGACCTGCATGGTCTTTAACACACGTCCCGCGGCGGCGATGCATACCTCGGAAAGCTTGATGTTGAGCTTCTGTTCGAGCTCGCGGCGTACCTCTCCGATCGTACCGGCGACCGCGTTAATGTCGTGGATCTGTCCGTCGAGCATGGCTCTGGTCTCATGAAAGCGCACAGACTGAGCCACGATCGTGAAATCATGCGCGTGGCGTCTGTAACCGACCGTACCTACTATGCTTCGTGTTCCGATATCCAAACCGAATACAAGCTGTTCGTTCATTCCGCTATGCCTCCTCACCGTTCATCAGGGCTCTCACCTGAGCGAGGACTCTGCCGCCCTCTATACCGTCGTGGTTGTCTATCACTCCGGTGCAGTATGATCTGAACTCCTCATCGTCTGCCTGCGACGAAATAACCGATTCCGCGTATTCCCGCGAGTAGCCTCTCGAGAGTATCAGTCTTCCGATACGTTCCTCTTTCGGCGCGTACACATACCAGATATCGGTACAGAAGGCATCATACCCTGCCTCCTTTAAGATTGCCGTCTCCACGAGCACCGCCTTGTATTTCTGCGGCCTCCCGTACATCATGCTCATGACCTCTCCGCGGTCGACCAGGTCGATGATCCTCATGACCTCGCGCGTGACCAGCGGATGCGTGATCGAGTTCAGTTTTTGAAGCTTTTCATCATCGTTGAAAACGATATCTGCGACCTTCGAACGGTCTATCTGTCCGTCGGGCCTGAGAATCCCGTCGCCCAGCCATTCGAGCACCAGCGCATACGACGGCCCGCCCTTCATCATCTGCCGGCGAGCGATGTCGTCCGTGTTGATATGGATAACCGGGAAATACCTGCATATCACTCCCGCGACATAAGATTTCCCGCTTCCGACGCCGCCGGTCAAGCCAATCACTCTCATAATCAGATCCTAACGCGCATCAGTGCGCCTCGTACCAGTCGTGTCCCGACGCTATTCCAACTTCAAGGGATACCGCCATATCGGCCGCTCCCCGCATTTCCTCGATAAGTATCTTTTTGACCTCGTCAACCAGCTCCGCGGGTGTCTCCACAAGCAGCTCGTCGTGCACCTGAAGCACCAGCTTTGCCGCCGGCAGCTCGCGTCTGAGTCTCGCGTCGACATGTATCATCGCGATCTTGATGATATCGGCTGCTGTGCCCTGTATGGGCGAGTTCATTGCCACACGGTCTCCGAACTGTCTCTGCATGTAATTCTGCGATGTAAGCTCGGGGATCGGACGTCTCCTGCCGAATCCCGTAACCGCGTAGCCCTTCTCCCGCGCGGTCTTTACCAGTCCGTCGAGATATGTCTTTATCTGCGGATAAGTCTCAAAATAATCCGCGATGTATTTCTCGGCCTCCTTGATCGGAATGCCGAGTCCGTTGCTGAGCCCGAAGGAGCTGATGCCGTAAACAATGCCGAAATTAACGGCCTTGGCGCGCGATCTGAGCTCCGGGGTAACCTCGTCGTAAGGAGTGTGGAAAACCTCGGCTGCGGTCGCGCGGTGAATGTCCTTCGCGTCCCTGTAGGCCGCGATCAGCTTCTCGTCGCCGGAGAGCGAAGCAAGTATCCTCAGCTCTATCTGCGAATAGTCCGCGTCCACGAACAGGCATCCGTCCGCGGGGACAAATACCTTTCTGAGCTCTCTGCCGAGCTCCGTCCTGATCGGAATATTCTGAAGATTGGGATCCGTGCTAGAGAGCCTGCCCGTCGCCGTGACCATCTGGTTGAAGGTGGTCCTGATCCTGCCGTCAGCCTCTATGTAGTCGCCCAGACCGTCCGCGTAGGTGGACTTTAATTTGGTCAGTTTTCTGTAATCGAGAATCTTCTCTACAACGGGATCCTCGATCTTGATCTCTTCGAGCACCTCGGCCGATGTCGAATAACCGGTCTTGGTCTTTTTCCCGTGAGGAAGCCTCAGTTTTTCAAACAATATGATGCCCAGCTGTTTGGGCGAATTGATATTGAACTTCTCTCCGACATAATCGTAGATCTCGTTCTCGAGCCTTTCGATGTCGCCGGTCAGGCTCTTTCCGAAGCTCTCGAGCAGGTCGGGCCTTACCAGCACGCCGACACGCTCCATGCCAGCCAGTGTATATACGAGCGGCATCTCGATATCGTAAAAGATGCGCTCCATGCCGCTTTCCTTAAGTCTCTCGCTCAAAGGTCCGCAGCAGCGGTAAGCCGAATCGCTCTCGTAAACCGCCAGCTTTATCACCTCGTCGGGAGTCTCACCGAACGCAGCGCCGACACTGCGTTTACCGAGCACATCCTTTGCGGAAGGTCTCACATCTCCGGTCACAAAACGGTAAACCGAAGCGGGATCGTAGGAACCCGACAGCGGATCGAGCAGATACGCGGCAACTGACGCGTCAAACGCATCCATAAAGCCCTCCGAGCCGACCAGCTTAACACAGCTCTTTAAGTCAAAGCCCGCCAGACATACGCCGGAATCGTCGAGCCTGGTCAGCATATCGAGCAGATATGCGCCGTTTACAAACCCCTCCGCCCTGATGACGAGGTGCTCCTCACCGCTGAGCGTCAGCGCAATACCGATCAGACCGGAAGCGTCTCCGAGCGCCGCTATGCCGATATGCGTGCCTGTATGTCTCGCTCCGTCCGCGCTCGCGGCGGTGAGTTTCCCCACCAGTTCCTCGATCTCGGACAGATCCGAAGTAACCTTATAATCAATAGACGAGACAGCCTTAGTTTCGGTTCCGAAATCGGGCTTTAAGGACTTGAACTCCAGCTCGTCAAAAACCTCTGCGGCGGCAGCGCTGTCGATATGCGCGGCCAGGTCTTCGAGCGTTAAGTCTCCCAGATCTATGTCTTTTTTGATCGTCGCGAGCTTTTTGCTGAGGAATGCGGCCTCGCGTCCCACCAGCTCATGCTCGTCGGTTTTCAGCAGATTGTTGATCGGCGAGCGTGAAATGCCGATCTCCTTCCATGAGGCGGCCAGTGCTTTGAGTTCCTTGTCGTCGAGCCCCTCGAGCGCCGCGTACAGCGCTTCGACCGTCTTGTATTTCGCGATAAGGGCAACGGCCGTCGCGGGTCCCACGCCGGGAACGCCCTTGATATTGTCGGATGAATCACCCTGAAGTCCCTTCAGATCGGGGATGGATGCGGGCTCCACTCCGAACTCCGAAACGACACGCTCGGGATTGAGCGGGAAGCTGCGGTCCGCCGCGCTTCCGTCCTTCGGGAGCTTGTATTTTGCGTAGAGTTCGTCCGTTTTTTTGGCGGTGGAATGGATGATCCACAGATTCGTGCGCTCGGTGACCAGCTGGAGATAATCGTTGTCCTTGGTCATGATGCGCACGGGAATATCCTTTTCAAAACGCGCCGCAAGGCTGCCGCAGAAATCGTCAGCCTCGTATCTCTCATCCATGAACTGCCTGATGCCGAGCCGTCTCAGCACATCCTGACAAAGCCCGAACTGCTCTCCGAGAGGCTGCAGGGTCTCGCCCCTGTTCGCCTTGTAATCGGGATACAGCTCGCGCCTGAACGTGTTGCGGCTCATGTCCCATGCGACCGCGATGTACGCGGGCTTCTGGTTTTTCATTATGGTCATCAGAGAACGCACGAAACCGAAGACCGCATTTGTGTATACGCCCTTCGATGTCTGCATTATCTTATAAAAATACTTGGCCTTCTCCTCGTCCGTCTTGGCGAACATCACTTCCGCCGGAAGGTTCCCGAAGAACTGTGTTGTAAGGAGACTCGAGCCGTCTATGATCAATAGGTATTTGTCCAAAACCGCCCCCGTGTAATGACTATTTTTTCATTTTTACGCATAGTCATACATTGTTATTATATCATTTCGGATATTACAATGCAATGCCGAGCTTATCTCGCCGCTCTGCGCCTGATCACCGCTACAGGGATCACCGCGATCGAGGCAACGATCGCAGCTGCCGCATAGAGGCTGAAGGGAGGCACGAAATCGCTTCCGTTGATGCCCATCGCATCCAGTCCGAGTATCAGGGAGATGATCGGGCCGATGATCATGGGGATCAGCACGGTAAAGCACATCCTGACGCCCTGTACCCTGCCTTCGCTGCCTGCGGGGATATTGTCCTGGAAATTGGCGTTGAGCGCCGCAAGGAGCGAGAGCAGACCTCCCATCATCACGATGCCGCCGACATACAGCAGGAGACTGCGCGCCATGCCTTCGGTATACTGAATGCAGTAGAACGAAAGTATGCCGATAACGGTCATGAGCAGTACGGGGAAATAAAATCTCCTGCGCCCGTATTTGTCATACATGAATCCGAAAATGCCCGTGACCACGGCGCTCCCGAGGATGATCACCGCCATGGGGATCACAAAGCCGTCGCCGAGTCCCAAAGTGATGATCAGGAAATTGATCAGATACGAATAGAATGTCTGCTGCGCGGTGCCTATAAGGCAGGCCGCGATCAGGGTCACATACATCATTTTGTTGCTGCGTATCGTCTCACGCCTGAAGCCGTAGAAGGTATCGCCGAGCGTATCCCGCGAACCGGCCGTGGCTGCGCTCAGGCCTTTTGCGTCCTTTATCAGGAAAAGCGCGATGATGCCCGAAACCAGCGGAATTAGTCCGATCACAACGAAAAAGAGCGCATTGCTCTCATTTGCCGAATTGTACAGGCCGCCGAGTCCCACAAACACGATGACCACCGCGATCACGGGAAGTATCGAGAGGATGCCGTTGAGCTTTCCCCTGTTCGTATCGTCCGTGTTGTCGGCCACCCACGCGTTGAACGCGGCGTCGTTAGAGGTCGAGCCCGCAAAAGTCATGATGCAGTCGAACAGTATGATGAGCACCGCCACCATAAATACCGAACCCGAGGAAACCTTCATCGGTAGCAGCGCAAAGAGCATGATCGTGATGCCCCAGAATATATAGCCGAAAGCTATGAAAGGCTTTCTCTTCCCCGCTCTGTCGGACCATGCGCCGGCAAAGATCGTCGTCGCGGTAGCCGCCACCGCAGACAGTATGACCATCAGCGTCGTGACCCAGTACGACATGTCGCTCCTGCCGGAATTGGCGAAAACATCCTGCGCGAAAGTCGCGAAATACATGTTTTCAACGATCCACGCGATCTGTCCGATCAGCCCGAAGAATATCGCGTTGAACCAGACTTTTCCGCCCAGAGGCGTAGCCTTTACGGTATTTGTGTTTTTCTCCATTTACCCCAACCCCTTTTGCATTTTCTAGCTGGACCGTCCCGCCTGAAATCACGGGATATCCCATAAAAAGATTATATTCATGAATTGTTGATTTTCAATACTCTATCATTTACAATCATACATGTAAAATGATGTCGGGGAGGTGATTCTGAATGGCCAAAGGCGAGGCCGATGAGGCCGTCTATCTCCGTTACCTCAACTCTGCCGCCGACGCTGACCTTCGAACACTTCTCGAGCGGTACCGCGATCCCCTCACACTGTTTCTCTACGGATTTCTGCATAATATAGAGGACGCCGAAGAGCTGATGCTCGACGCTTTTGCCGTCATCGCTTCCGGAACCGCCTCATTCTCGGGCAGGAGCAGCTTTAAGACCTGGCTCTTCGCGATCGGACGCAATCTCGCATACAAAAAGCTCAGACGCGAGCATTTCTTTTTTGTTCCTCTGGATGAAGCGATCACCGCAGACAACGGCGTGCCCGATGCCGAGCTTTTAAAGGACGAACGCTCCCGGATGCTCTACGAAGCCATGAGCAGGATCAATCCCGAATACAGGCAGGCGCTGTACCTGACATACTTCGAGGACATGTCCGCGGATGAGGTCGCGGATGTGCTCAAAAAGAACCGCAAGCAGGTCTACAATCTGATCGCGCGCGGCAAGGAATCACTGAAAACCAGGCTCATCGAGATGGGCTTTGAATCATAACGGGCATGCCCGTGAAAGGAATCATCATGACATTTTTGTTTCTCGGCTCCGCCGCAGGCTATATTACGCTCGGCGTACTTGCATTTGCCTTCGGAGTTCTCGTTACTCTTCTCTGCATACGTATCCGTGATATGAACAAGGAGAAAAAGCATGAATAATGATGTGATGCGCGCGGCGATGGATGTATTCGCGCTCCTGCTGATCGGTTATCTCGTATTCAGGGTACTCCGTTTCATTAACAGGACGCATGCCCGTGTAGGTATCCTTTATCTGGCTTACGGACTGATGTGCACGTTCTTCTCCGCGGCCTACTGGCTGATCCATGTTCTGCTCGATACCGAAGATTACCGCTTTCCTTTCAGCGCGAACGATGTCGGTGATATCGGCATGTTCCTGCTGTTTGCGTCCGCTCTCGCGATCATTTATAAGGATGTCAGAAAGAAAGCAGTGCTCGAGGTTATCGGCGCCGCGATATTCGCGGTCATATCCGTTATCCTCTGGATAGTGTGGAGCGGCGAGGTCGTAAAGGATATCATATCCGGCATCCCTTATGCCTACTTCTGCTGCCACGCCGTTCGTTCGGTCAGGCTCTCCCGCGGTTTCAGAAGGGCGGAATGGCTCTTCTTCGCCGCTTTTGCGCTGGGTATAACGGTTGTCGAAGGCTGGATCTCTTTTCTTCCCGAGCCTCTGAACATCATAGTCGATTCGGCCTGCTACGTTATCATGTACACCATGCTCGTTGCCCTTATGTGCAACGCGTTCGTAAAGATCGTCCGTTCAAAAACGACCGACGATGCCGCCGCAGCCGTCTCGATGTCGGCAGTCTGCTTTGCCTGGGGGCTCTCCTCGATGTACATGAGCGCTGAGCCGATGTACTTTTTCCCGCAGTTCTGCAGCTGGGTTTCACTGATATTTTTCACGGAATCCTATATCACGTACACCACACTCAGCACTCCCGCGGTCTCTCCCGTAAAAAAGGAGGCGGCATTATGATCTATTCCGAAAATATCCTTATCTGCATAGAGATACCGCTTCTGATCTCACTGCTGTTTATCGACCGTGCTTCGAGGCGTTTCGTCGGATCGTTCATCACGGGCATGATAGTATGCCTGCTCTCTGCATATATCAGCGCGTTCTTCGGCAGAGTCTCGGGTGTCGATGCCGCTGCCGCATCCGTCTATTACTCGCCGGTCGTCGAGGAGATCATGAAGATGATGCCGCTGCTCTTCTACATGTTCGTATTCTTTCCGAGCGACAGGAGGCTGTTTATCTGCGCCACAGGCGTCGGGCTGGGTTTTGCCACGTTTGAGAACTGCTGCTACATGCTTTCATCGGGTTCGGGCGATTTCACCTACATCCTGATACGCGGTCTGTCGGTGGGCGTACTGCATCTGGTATGCGCCCTCGCGCTGGTCATCATCCTCACGGATGCGCGCAGGCTCCGGGTGCTCACTGTTGCCGGAGTGTTCGGCGCTCTCTCGCTTTCCGTTACGCTGCACGGCATATACAACCTTCTGGTATCGGAACCGGGCATCAGCTCCTACATCGGATACTGTCTGCCCGCAGCCGCAGCGATCGCACTCTATATACCGGGACGGCGCCGCATCATGGGTCGCAGC
>JAGCSS010000385.1 GCA_017964055.1 Lachnospiraceae bacterium | reverse complement strand
ACAAGGCTGTCGCAGCCCTCATCCACCATCTGCGCCAGGTATGACTGCACTGTGTAAGGATCGGGAGTCGTGTTATGCGTCTGGTAAACCTTATCTCCGATACCAACGCCGATCGTGCCAATGATACCGGTCTTATGCCCGCATTTCTGCAGAATGTTGCGGATCATGTAAGCGCTCGTCGACTTGCCCTTCGTGCCCGTAAGCGCGATCGTAAGAAGCTTGAGAGCCGGATAATCAAACCATGCAGCGGCGAGAATAGACATTGCTATTCTCGTATCCGCAACCTTGATAACAGCAGCTCCGTCAACAGGCTCCACATCACGCTCGACTACGATCACAGCCGCGCCGTTCTTCGCGATATCCGCTACCGCATCATGCGAATCGAAATTCGCTCCCTTTATGCATACAAAGAGGCATCCGTCCGAGACCTTCCTCGTATCGTTAACAACGGCGGTGATCTCGCGGTCCATTACCCCTTCGGTCTTATTTACAAATTCATATTTAAGCTCTGCAAGCAGCTGCTCACATTTCATATTCCCCATCTCCCCTGTTTCAAGTAAAGCGGTCCCATCATCTCACCGGAGTGACGGGGCCGCGTAAAATCAAATATTTGAGTTTTACAGACGTCTGTAAAGGTCCTCATACTGGCGCGCCGAATTGTTCCAAGAGAAATCCTGCGCCATCGCTCTGTCGATCAGCTTGTTCCATTCGCGCCTGCGGTCGTAGAAAATGTGCTTCGCGTAATTGATCGTCGCAAGCATCTCATGCGCGTTGTAGTTCGAGAAGCTGAAACCTGTTCCGGTGTTGCCGTACTCATCGTACGGATAAACCGTATCCTTCAGGCCGCCCGTCTCACGAACGATCGGAAGTGTTCCGTAACGCAGGCTCATCAGCTGGCTCAGTCCGCAGGGCTCAAACAGCGAAGGCATCAGGTACGCGTCGCAGCCTGCGTAAAGCTTGTGCGCGCGGTCGTTCGAATAGTAGATATTCGCCGAAACCCTGTCGGGATACTTCCATGCGAAATGCCTGAACAGGTTCTCGTACTTTGCCTCACCGGTTCCGAGCACGACAAGCTGTGTATCCTCGGTGCATATCTGCTCGATAACGCAGTCCACAAGGTCAAGTCCCTTCTGGTCGGTCAGACGCGAGCAGATACCTATCATGAACTTGCGGTCCTCGACCGTAAGGCCGAGCTCCTTCTGGAACTCGCGCTTGTTCTTAACCTTTTCCTTGCGGAAATCCATGGCGGAATACTGCTTGAAGATATAGGGATCGGTCTCGGGATTATACTCATCGTAATCGAGGCCGTTCACGATGCCGCAAAGAGAGTTCGCTCTCGCGTTCATCAGGCCGTCGAGACCCTCTCCGTAGAACGAATTCTTGATCTCCTCGGCGTATGTCTTGCTGACCGTCGTAACGTAGTCGGCATAAACGATGCCGGCCTTAAGATAGTTTGCGTCGCCGTAAGCTTCGATCTTGTCCGAAGTAAAGTAATACTCCGAAAGTCCCGTGATATCCATGACCTGCTTTTTGTTCCAGATGCCCTGGAACTTGAGGTTATGGATGGTCATGATCGTCTTGATGCCCCAATAGAACTCGTTCGCCTGGAAGGTATCATGCAGATAAACGGGTACCAGACCTGTCTGCCAGTCGTTGCAGTGGATGATGTCGGGCCTGAACGGGATGATAGGCAGCGCCGAAAGCGCAGCTCTGCAGAAAAACGCGAACTTCTCGACATCCTCGAATATCTGTCCGTACGGAGCATATCCCTGGAAATAGAACTCATTGTCGATGAAGTAGAATTTGACGCCCTGATATTCCATCTCGAGGATGCCGACATACTGCTGACGCCATGCGAGCTCCATATAGAAATGGTTCACATACTTCATCTGGGACTTATACTCGTCCTTGATACAGGCATACTTCGGGATGATGACCCTTACGTCGAACTCGTCCTTGTTCAGGTACTTCGGCAGTGAGCCGATAACGTCAGCCAGACCGCCCGTTTTGATAAAGGGAACACATTCGGATGCGATAAACAGAATATTTTTCATACTTTTCACCAGCTGTAATTATATTTTAGTGTTGTTTGCCTTTCGGATCTCGGTTTTGCGGGCCGCCGCGTCATTCCTGATGTCCGCCGCAGCCTCGAGCACGCTTTCGGAAGGGTTCTCGCCTCCCAGTATCCGTCCGAGCTCATTAAGTATACCCGACTCGTCAAGTATGTCAACACTGACTTTCGTCGAATCATCAAAGGCGCTCTTTGTAACGCAGAAATGAGAATCGGCCATCGCGGCGATCTGCGGGAGATGCGTGATGCAGATGACCTGATGCTCCTCGGCTATCGCGCAGAGCTTGTCGGCTACCTTCTGCGCGGTGATGCCGCTGATACCGGTGTCTATCTCGTCGAAGATCAGCGTCCCGATGGTCTCCCGTCTGGCAAATACCGACTTAATCGCAAGCATGATACGGCTCATCTCGCCGCCCGACGCGATCTTATTGAGGCTCTTGGGTTCCTCGCCGGGGTTCAGCGAGATCAGGAACTCGGCGCGGTCCATGCCGTCCGCGTGCAGCTCCTCCCTCTCGGTAAAGCTGATATCAAAGACAACTT
>JAGCSS010000384.1 GCA_017964055.1 Lachnospiraceae bacterium | reverse complement strand
GTTGCCTACATAACGCTGTACGACGCCTGTAACGACCTCGTGCTCAATGTTTGAATACTGGTTGAAGAGCACCTTGCGCTCCTCCTCGCGGATCTTCTGCACTACGGTCTGCTTTGCCTTCTGTGCCGAGATCCTCTGGAAATCCTTGGGTGTAACTTCGATGTTGACCTCATCTCCGACTGAGAGCTTTCTGCGGGGGAATTTTTCTTTTGCCTCCTCCAGCGTGATCTCCTCATCGGGATCGTTCACTTCATCAACGATAAGCTTTGTTGCGTAAACCGAAACGGCGCCGTTCTCACGGTTGATGTTCACGTGGATGTTGTCAACCTTGCCGTTGAACTCATTCTTGCACGCCGCGAGAAGCGAATTCTCGATAGCCTCAAGCATGACTTCCTTGCTTATGTCCTTCTCCTTTTCTATCAGATCGAGAGCCTCGATCAGTTCTTTGTTGCCTGCCATTTTCCATTGTCCTCCTTATTCGGTGTTTCGCGAATTGCTTCGCTTATACTGCTTTTTCTATGTCTATCCCTTTTCCGGGATTGATCTCAAAAATCTATAGTGAGCGCGATCTTGGCGATATTCTCGCGGTCGAACGCGGTCTCGGTACCGTCGATCGTGATCTTAACGGTCTTATCGTCAAAGCCCGAGAGGATGCCGACATACTCCTTGGTCCCGCCGACTGCCTTGTAGAGCTTCAGCTCGACCTCTTTGCCGTTCTCCCTCACGAAGTCCTTATCTTTTTTGAGCTGTCTGCCGAGTCCCGGCGAGCTGACCTCCAGGATATAAGCGTCCGCGATGAAATCCTTTTCATCGAGCAGGTCGCTCAGTCTCCTGCTGACCGCCTCGCAGTCTCCGATGTTGACGCCGCCCTCTTTGTCGATGTAGGCGCGCAGATAGTAGTCGGAACCTTCTTTAACGTACTCGACGTCCACGAGCTCGAGTTTCAGTTCATCGACTATCGGAGCCAGCAGCTCCTCCGTCTTTTTCTCATACTCTTCTCTCTTCGCCATTTTCGTTCCTTTTCAAAACTTTGGGAGTGGACCTCGCGGCCCACTCCCATGCTGAACAATAATTACCATGTATCATCTTAACACTTTAATATAGTGAATGCAAGCACTTTTTCTCAAACGATGCCCAAAAAAGCCCGAAAAACTGCACTTTGATCACATCATACCCAAAATATAGTCCCTGACCTTTGCCAGCGACGAGGTTTTCCACTCACCCCTTTCCGCCTCATCGGCCAGCGGGCAAACGATCTGAAAGTCCAAAGCCTCGCCGGGCACGCGGCCCGAGCGCTTTTCATTCCAAAAGTTCTCATGCCACTCTTCTTCCGTGGTCGCAGCCGAATATCTGTCGGGATACATGAATATCTGCTGGCGCTTTGTGGCGGCCACGAAAGCCTTCGCCGAAAGGGGCGCAAGCTTCTTATACTCGTCTTCCGGTACCTCGGTGAAGATATCGGGAAGCGGCGCCGAAACTATGCGCTCTGCATCGCGGTCCACCCTTACCCCGAGGGCTTCGAAATCATAGGTGTTTTCATCGAAGATAAGCTTTAATACCACTCCGCTCTCCGTATAGTACTGCGAGCGCTGGTAAGGCGTATCGAAAATGAAATTGCCGAGCGAGTAGAAAATGTATTTGTCCCCGACCTTTTCCCAGTTCATCGGAACATGAGGATGGTGGCATACGACCGCGTCCGCTCCCAAGTCGAGGTATTCGAGATATCTGTCGCGGGTGTAAGGCGTCGGAAGTGCGGTAAACTCCTCGCCTCCGTGCGAAACAACGATGCACCAGCGGCATCTGCTCTTGATCTCCCCGATGATACGGCGGATCGTGTCTGTCTCGTTCCAGTTGAGGCACCCTCCCTTATCGGGTCCCGCGGGCTTGCAGCCGCGGCGGTATCCTACGGCAAACATGCCTATGCCGCCTGCTTCGTCAAAATAAACCGGCTTGCAGGCTTCATCGAGGTTCATTCCGACGCCCAACGGCACCGCGCCGTTTTCCTTCGCGCACTCGAGAGTCAGGGCAAGTCCCTCCTGACCTGCGTCCATAATGTGATTGTTGCAGAGATTCCAGATATCGGCGTTCATCCTGTGCAATACCGATACTGCCGTCGGATCGATCGTGTGCATCAGGCGCATCTCGGCTGCCTGCATGAGCTTCGCCGAAGAAGGGTCTACGAGAGGTCCTTCGACATTCGCGACAACATGGTCGGAGTCAGCCAGAAAGTTCAATATATCTTTCTCAATAAGCTTCTCGTCCTCCCACTTGCCCGCCATAAAATGGTCAAAGCCTATATCGCCGGTAAATGTAAGTACAGTCCTGTTCATATATCTCCCGTCCGCTCACGAATTCCCGAGCGCGAGCTTCGCGAACACGTCGCCGCGCTCCTCGAAGTTCTTGAAATATCCGTATGAAGCCGCAGCAGGCGAAAGAATGCAGGCCTTTCCCACAGGCGTCCTGCTCTTTGCCTCCGCCACCGCAGCCTTCAGATCCGCAACC
>JAGCSS010000383.1 GCA_017964055.1 Lachnospiraceae bacterium | reverse complement strand
GTACGCATATGCCTCCTCGGAGGTCATCGCCTTCTGCTTTCTCATGACGAGTGTGAGCTTAATGCTCTCGTCGCCGCAGCTTACCGTAACGGTGGTCGTGGCGCTCTTCTTAGGCGTAAACGCAACATTTACCTTGTCGCCCTTCCACTTGCCGACCTTGGTCTTAACCAGAGACTTATCCTCAGGAGTAACCGTGAGAGTCTCATCCGCAGTACGGTCCGTGAGCATAAATGACACAGTGGTCTTGCCGTTTACCCAGATCTTTGTATTGCGGGTCGAAAGACGGGACGCGGATGCGGTCTCCGCCGCTGACGCCCCTACCGCGGGAGTAAACACCGTAGCGATGAGCACGGCGCATACCATTACGGCAAGGGCACGGGCGAGAAAGCGCCCGCAGAGTGCTTTATGTATTTTTGCTGTTAAAATTTTCATACTGTTGATATTCCTTTACTTTCCTGATTCTAGCGTGAGCGGGCACGGAGAGGTTTCCTTTGTCCCGTCCCCGTGTCTGCGTGCAGTAATCGGAACTCAGAAGCCGTGGCCGCCGCCACCGCCTCCTCCGCCGCCACCGCCGCCACCGCCTCCGCCACCGGAACTCGACGGCGGGTGGTAGATCTTCTTGGTGTGCGTGTATGTAAGCGTGGGCCTAGTAGATTGAAACTGTCTGTCAACGTAGGTCAGCAGCTCCTTGTTGCTGCTCTTCTGCGCCTTTGAGCGGGACGCCGCGATCCAGTAGCAGATCAGCATCGCGAGTCCGAGCGCGAACAGCCCGTTGCTGATGTATTTCATCGGCATCGCGATCTTGCCGCCGTTCAGCACCGTTCCGATCAGTTTGAACGACTCCGAGGCGCACAGGTAATACTCTTCGCTGCGCGCGTATGTCCAGGTCCTGTCGGTAATATTGTCGGCGACGGTCTTCGTGATCACATTGTAATTGCGGCCGTTGCTGAAAATATAGATTTGGCGGTTCTGCATGTCGATGAAGAACACCGTGCCGCTGTTGCTGCCGTACTGACGGTTGTACCAGCTCTTGATATAATCGTCCGTGGAGCCCGACACCTTTTTCTCGCTGTAGAAAATGATGTTGCCGTACTGCGCAAGGTCCTTTATCTCATTGTACAGCTTTTGCTCCTCCGAATCGACAAGCAGCTGCGCATTGTCCACGATGCGCACGTCGTTGCCGTTAGCCGTACCGGAAAGATCCGCGCGCACCTGCGCTTTCGGTGCCGCAGTCACAAACAGGAGCAGCACTGCGACAGCCGCAAGCCATCTCAGGGACTCAGTCCAGCCCCGCTTTGTGTGCTTCTTTTGCACTGTCGTCACCTCCCGTCCTGTTAAACTGAGGAAGCCTGCGCGTCGTCAGCAGATTGTAACGGCGCATCAGCTTGTATACAAAGTGGAAAATAAATGCCATCTGCAGTATCGAGACCGTATAGAACATCCAGTCATAAATAGGCGTGATCCATACGACCAGCACGGTCATCACGATACCGGATACCATCTTGAACGCGTCAAAGCCCGATGTCGTAAACTTCGTCTTGATGCGTTTGCCGGTCATCGGATCGAAATTCCTCGCAGGAGTTTTGACCTTCGCGGCCTTTTGACCCTTGTCATTCTCGCCCGACTCCCATTTCTTTATCTTGTCCTCCTGCGAATAATAGGTGATGCCCATCACGATCAGCAGTATGCAGGACATGATCGTACTCGAGATACGGTTCAGCGATACGGTAAAGAACATCAGCGCAAATATCGCCGCCGCCAGGATCAGCGAACCGATCAGATATTTCCCCATCGAGATCGGCAGATCTCCCGCAGCCTCACCGGTCTGGCCGTTGACGGCCACGTAGGAAATGCGGTCCTCCTTGCCGGGTTCCTTATGCAGGATGCTCATGAACCACACGGGCATCATGGTCAGGACTTTTTTGTCAACATTGGGCATGAGCTGGGGCTTCAGTTTATCCTCCTCGACCTTGTACTCCGACAGGGCCGGATCCCGCATCAGCCGGTCCGCGCAGTCCTCGGCGACCAGATCCCTAACATCCTCGGAATAGGTCGCCCAGTCCACATCCATCGTATCCGCATAAAATCCGCTGAGGTACGAAGGAGTAAACGGCTGCAGCTGCGTCGTGTCAAAAGGCGCGATCGCATTGCTCAGATTATCGGAAAACGCGCCCGAAGCATCATAAGTCATGCCTTTGTAATGCGTTTTGATATCGGTCTCGTACCTGTAATGATCGACGTATTCGTAATTGCCTTTGTATGTGGAATGTTTGCTCGCTACATCGGCACTGATGTGCCCCTGCTGATCGGTCTCGTACATCCAGTAAGGAATGTAGATGCCGCGGAAGCTGTCGATATTCTTCGTGCTCATGAGCTCCGAAGGCATGAAGATCGACTTCTTTACAAGCTTCTTATAAGAGGCCGCGCAGTCGGCCTTGGTCCGCGTAAAAGGTATGATGTGCGCGGGACGTCTGGCCTCGCTGATCCTCGAGTCGAGTATCGTCGAACCTCCGCAGAAACTGCAGAAAGCCGCCGCCTCATTGTCCTCGCTGACAATCTCTGCGCCGCACTGCGGGCAGGTAAATACCGTAACCTCGAAAACTTCGCGTTCCTCGGCATCGCGGTCCTTCACCACATCATACGGACTCAGCTCTGTTCCGCACGCTTCGCACCAGAGTTTCTGCTTCTCTATGGAAAAACGCAGGTTCGCCGCGCAATTCGGGCATTCGTACATAGGTTGCTCCTTTCGCTCCACTTCACTTCGTTTCGTTCCGCTTCAGGCACTCGCAGTTTGCTTTCGAGGTTTTGCCTCTTCGAGGCAAATTCCTCTTTCGCAATTCTGCTTGCCTTTCGCTATTACTGCCTGTCGTAATATTTCTTTCCTGCGCTCGGCAGGAAATATGTCCTCAGATATCCGTCGGTCGAGACGATCACGAACTCGTTCGTGTCCTCGACATAGTAAACGTAGTCTCCGTCCTCTTTTTCGATCTTGGTCAGCGCGTCGGGATTGTTCACCACGTCGCTCGCAGCCTTCTCGTAGTCAGCCGCCGATTTGAAGCCCATCTCTTTGCCGTGCTTGTCGTAGTGCTGGTCCAGGAGCTTTTT
>JAGCSS010000382.1 GCA_017964055.1 Lachnospiraceae bacterium | reverse complement strand
GGTCCGGATCGGGAATATCCGAGGTATCGAGCCTCGATGAGATCAGCGCCTCATCGACCGCCGACGGATCGAGCCTGCCGGCTTTTACATCCTCCGCGATCCCCTGCCTCGCGCGTGTGATCTCGTCCCTGCCTCCGTAATTAAGCGCAACCGTGAAATTAAGCCCCTTGCAGGTGCTGCTCTCACGTTCCAGCTCCTCGATAGAAGCCTGAAGATCGGGTGCGAGTCGGCTCTTGTCGCCGATCACGCGGACACGCATATTGTTCTTGCGGCTGCGTATGAGACAGTTCTTCAGATAATCGCGCAGCAGGTTCATCAGAGTCTTTACTTCGTCCTCCGAGCGCTTCCAGTTCTCCGTAGAAAAAGCATAAACCGTGAGGTATTTGATACCGAGGTCCCATGCCCATTCGCATACATCCTCGACTGTTTTGGCTCCCGCGGAATGACCCGCTGCTCTGGGCAGAAATCTCTTTTTGGCCCATCTGCCGTTGCCGTCCAGTATTATGGCAACATGGCGCGGTACATTGGTTTTATTGTTGTCGGACATATCTGCCAGCCTTTCGCTTTGTGTCAGGCACTGCCTGCCATTCATAAGAAAGAGCCGCGCAAGGCTTGCCCGGCTCCTGATTGCCTATATTAAACGGTCATGATCTCTTTGGTCTTCTCTTCCATTTTCTTGTCGGCTTCGGCAACGAACTTCTCGGTCATCTTATCGATCTCGCCTTCGAGCTGCTTCTGTACGTCCTCCGAGATCTCGCTGGCCTTGCCCAGCTTTTTCACGGTGTCGTTGGCATCGCGGCGGATGTTTCGAAGAGCTACTTTAGCGTCCTCTGCCTTTTTCTTAACGTCCTTTGCGAGATCCTTACGTCTCTCCTCCGTAAGCTCGGGGAATACCAGTCTGATAATTTTTCCGTCGTCGGTAGGATTGATGCCGATGTCGGACATATTGATCGCTTTTTCGATCTCCTTGATCATCTTTGACTCCCAGGGCTGGATCTGGATGATACGAGCCTCGGGAACGCTGACATTCGCTACCTGGCTGATAGGCGAAGGTGTGCCGTAATAATCTACTCTGATCTTATCGATAAGATGGGGATTCGCACGTCCTGCTCTGATCGAAGCGTATTCCTCGGTCAGAACGTCCATGGTCTTCTGCATTTTCTCTTCGTAGGGTTTAATTCTCTCGTCCATTTTCTTCTCCTTTTATCAGGTCGTAACTATAGTTCCGGTGCAATGACCGCCTGCATTCGTGATTATGGAATTCTGCTCGTTCAGCGAGAATATCAGCAGCGGCATCTTATTCTCCAGGCACATAACCGATGCTGTCGAATCGATGACCTGCAGTCCCTTCTCAACCAATTCGTCGAGTGATATCCTGTCGTATTTGACTGCCGAAGGATCCTTCTTGGGATCTGCGCTGTATACACCGTCGATGGCCTTTGCCATCATGATGATCTCGCAGTCGAGCTCTATCGCGCGCAGTGCGGTGGCGGTATCCGTCGAGAAATAAGGATGTCCCGTGCCTCCGGCCAGGAATACCACCTTGCCCTTATTGAGGGCCTTAACAGCTTTGTCCTTTGAGAAAAGCTCGGACATATCCCCGCACTCAAAAGGCGTATAGATAACGGTCTTCAGACCGCAGTATCTGAAAATGTCCGAAACGTAGATGCAGTTCATGATCGTAGCCAGAATGCCGATCTGATCCGCCTTATAGCGGTCAATGGTCTCGCTGGTGCGGCCTCTCCAGAAATTGCCTCCGCCGATAACGATGGCAACCTGTGTTCCGGCCTCTACGATCGACTTGACCTGCTTTGCAACTCCGATGCAGGTCTCCTCATCGAATCCGGTCTTCTTTTCTCCGGCAAGAGCCTCACCGGAAAGCTTAAGTAATACGCGCTTATAACGTTCCATGTGACCTCCGAACACTATTATTCAAAGATGTCGTCTATATCTACTGCCGCGTAAGTCAGTGAGCAGAAGCCCTCGAGAACCGCTCCGTTGTTCATCTGAACCGACTTAGCCTTAACGTTGCCTTTTATGATGGCTGTCGAATCAAAGATAACGGGTCCCTTGATATCGAGCTCACCCTTGACCGCACCCGCGATAACTGCAGAGCCGGCCTTGATATCGCCGACAACAACGGTTCCGAGTCCGATCTTTACAGTACCTTCACTGTCGATATTACCGTCGAGACGCTTTGCGTTAACATATACATCCGAAGCGATGGAATTACCCGAAACGCTGCCGGAGATCGTAAGCTTGCCGATACACTCGATATCGCCGTTGATCGTTCCCATGACATTGAGCGAGCAATCCGAAACAATGCTTCCGTTGATCGTGGTGCCTGCGGTGATGACCGTAACCTGATCGTCGGTTGCCGCGGACTTGGCTGCAGGTGCTGCTGCGGGCTGCGCGGCGGGCTCATCGATCACATAGTCCTCCTCGACCATGACCTCCTCATCTGCGGGCGCAGACTCATCAAAAAGATTCTCCAAAAGGCTTGCGTCAACCGAATCCTCGGCCTCCTGCGCCGCCTCCGAAACAACCTCCTCAGCCTCCGCCTCTTCGCTGATGATATCCTCGCTTACTTCTACCGCGTCGTCATTTAAATCCTTAAAAAAACCCATTTTTTCCTCCTCCTTAGAATCGGCTTTCAGCCGATTCTGCTTCCTCGCGATAAACACGACTGGCGTACCGGGCTGTGCCTAAAGGTACTTCGCATTAAATTATAATATACCCGCAGAAGATTGTCACGAAAAACCAAGAAAAATAATTCCAGATTTAACAAACTGCAAAAAGGCCCTGAAAAAGGGCCTTCCCGCAGCTATATCGTTATTTTGTCCTTAATGCCCTCATCGAATTGAGGATCGCTATCACTGCGACTCCGACATCGGCAAAAACAGCGAGCCACATGTTGGCTATGCCGAGTGCTCCGAGTATCAGGACCGCGAACTTGACGCCGAGCGCAAATACGATGTTCTGCCTTACGATACGCATCGTTTTCCGGGCGATACCCTTGAATGTGATGAGCTTTGCGATATCGTCGTCCATGATCACCACGTCCGCCGCCTCGATCGCCGCATCGGAGCCTAAAGCGCCCATCGCCACGCCTATATCGGCCCTCGTAAGAACCGGAGCGTCATTGATGCCGTCGCCGACAAATATCAGCGCGCCGCTGCCGTTCTGCTCATCGAGCAGCTTCTCAACCGCGCTCACCTTATCCGCAGGGAGCAGCTCTGCCCGGTATTCGCCGATACCGAGGCTCTCAGCCACAGACGATGCCGTTTCTTTTCTGTCGCCGGTCAGCATGACCGTACGCTCGATGCCTGCTTTCTTCAGGCCTTTGATCGTGTCGGCCATACCATCCTTGATCACATCCGAAATGATCACATAGCCCATGTATCTGCCGTCCGCAGCTATATATACGACTGTGCCGTTCTCCTTGACCTCAGGAGCCGATATGCCGTTGTCGGCCAGGAGTTTGGCATTGCCTGCAAAGACCTTTTTGCCGTTCAGCATTCCGCTTACGCCGCAGCCCGAGATCTCCGTATAGTCCTCGAGACCTTCGGGTGCCCGGGTGCCTTCGCCGGCTCTTTTTATATATTCCCTCACGATCGATCTCGCGATCGGATGAGTGGAGAAAGCCTCCGCTCTCGCCGCAATATCGATCAGTTCATGCTGAGTGCAATCCGCAGCCACTGTTTTCGTCACTTCAAAGGTGCCCTTTGTCAGTGTTCCGGTCTTATCGAAAGCAATTGCATTTGCATGCGAGAAAACCTCGACAAAATTGCTGCCCTTGACCAGCACGCCGTTCTTTGACGCGGCGCCGATACCGCCGAAGAAACCCATCGGAACCGAGATGACCAGCGCGCACGGACACGATATAACAAGGAACGTGCATGCTCGCTTTACCCATTCTGCCCAGTCGCCCGTGATCAGTGAAGGTATCACTGCGAGCAAAACAGCCGCTACAGTAACGATCGGAGTATAATACTTGGCAAATCTCGTAATGAAATTCTCGGTGCGGCTCTTTCTGCTCCCCGCATTCTCTACGAGCTCCAGGATACGCGCAACCGTCGAATCCTCATAGGCTTTGGTCGTTCTGTATCTGATCGCACCTTCTTTATTGATGCAGCCCGAAAACAGTTCTTCTCCGGGACCTATATGACGCAGCACCGATTCGCCCGTGAGCGCGGAAGTATCTAGCCAGCTCTCGCCGTCCTCCACTATACCGTCTACAGGTACCTTCTCACCGGGTCTTACCAGCAGCAGACTGCCGATCTCCACGTCCTCGGGATCTACTTCCTCTATACTGTCTCCGGCAACCAGATTGGCCGTCTCGGGAGCAATGTCCATCAGATCGGAGATAGACTGCCTCGACTTCCCGACCGCATAGCTCTGGAAGAGCTCGCCGACCTGGAAAAAGAGCATGACAGCGACCGCTTCGGCAAATTCGCCCGTCGCATATGCGCCGATACCCGCGATGATCATCAGGAAATTCTCATCGAATACCTGACCGTGCGCGATATTTTTTCCAGCCTTGATCAGGATATCGTAGCCGACGATCAGATAAGGCACGATAAATACGATCGCTTCGATCCAGCCGCCTTCATATTCCGAAAGGACTGTCTTAAACAGCACGAGCAGTGTAAAAAACAATACGGCGGATACGATGATCCGGTACAAAACCTTTTTCTGCTTAGGACTCATAGGGGCCTCCGAATACAGTTCTCTTAATAAAACAGGCTGTCCGCTCAATGCAGACAGCCCGATGATCATCTTAAAATAACACAGTCAGGCTCAACCTTGGCGCAGACCTTAACAACCTCATCCATGATTGCGTCGAATCTGTCATCGACAGCGTCGACCATCATCTTCTGAGACATGAAATTAACCGAAGCGTCGTTGACACCGTCGATCTTTTTGATAGCCTCTTCCATTTTTGCAGCGCAGTTTGCGCAGTCAAGATCCTGTAAATTAAACTTTTTTTTCATAACTTTCTTCCTCCTTTAATCCTCTTCAATATGCTCCAGGCCGATATTGATGATCGATCTGACATGATCGTCGGCAAGTGAATACAAGATCTGCTTACCGTCACGCTTTCCCGCTATCAGTTTCGCCTGCTTAAGGAGCTTCAGCTGATGCGAAACAGCAGACTGAGTCATGTTCAGAGCCTCCGCGATATCACCGACACAGAACTCGCCCTGCAGCAACACACACAGGATGCGCACTCTGGTAGAATCTCCGAAGCACTTAAACAGCTCGGCCAGATCGTACATCTCATCTTCTATCGGCAATCTGATGTTTACGCCCATGTGGATCTCCTTTCGTTTTATCAATTGAGCATTTGTTCATGTGTTCATAATAATACCATACTTTACTTTTGTCAACACTCTTTTTATATATTTTTTATTTTACTATCGAACTATACGCTTCCGGTCTCCTGTCACGGAAAAGTCCCCAGTCAAATCTGGCTTTACGAACCTCATCCAGGTCAAATTCGGCGATCAGGATCGCATCCCCCGTCCTGCCGGCCTTTTCAACGACAGCGCCCGTCTCATCCGCGATAAAAGATGATCCGTAGAAATCGAGCGACGAGCTCT
>JAGCSS010000381.1 GCA_017964055.1 Lachnospiraceae bacterium | reverse complement strand
GCGGACATGCTTTTCGCGACGCTCGATCCCACGACGAGGAACATGAAGCTCGAGAGCGGTCAGGAGATTCTGCTCACGGATACGGTAGGCTTTATCAGAAAGCTGCCGCACCACCTGATCGATGCGTTCAGATCAACGCTCGAGGAGGCAAAGTACGCAGATGTCATTCTGCATGTGATCGACGCATCGGATCCCGAGGCGGATGAGAAGATGCATGTGGTATATAAGACTCTCGAAAAGCTCGGTGTTAAGGACAAGCCCGTTGTGGCGGTCTTCAACAAGCAGGATAAACTGCTTGCGCCTGAGTCAGTAAAGGACTTAAGGGCTGACAGGTCCGTGCGCATTTCCGCAAAGACCGGAGCGGGAGTCGATAAGCTGCTCGCCGCGGTGGAAGAGCTTCTGAGGGAAAAGAAGTCCTATTTCGAGGGTACGGTTCCCTATACAGACGCGGGGCTGCTTCAGCAGGTCAGGAAATCGGGCCAGCTGATCACGGAAGAATACCGCGAGGACGGCATTTTTGTAAAGGCTTATGTGCCTGCGGATGTCTACGGAAGACTCTGCAAATAGGCCATGCAATAAATGCAGGTAAAATAGCAAAAAAAAACATGGAAAAATTATAAGAAATCCCGTAAAATGGGTTATGAAAACGATTAAGTAACTTTATTCCAAACTTAAGGAGACAAACTATGAACTACGGCTATTTTGACGAGAAAGCAAAGGAATATGTTATCACGAGACCCGATACCCCGAGCGCGTGGGCAAACTATCTGGGATCACCCGAGTACGGCGCGATCATTTCGAACAATGCGGGCGGATACAGCTTCGTAAAGTCAGGAGCGAACGGCAGAATTATCAGGTACCGCTTCAACAGCGTTGCGGTTGACCAGCCCGGACGTTATGTATACATCCGCGACCTCGCGAACGGCGATTACTGGTCGGCTTCATGGGCACCCGTGTGCAAGCCCCTCGAGAGCTATAAGTCCGAGTGCCGCCACGGTACCGCTTATACCGTGATCTCGTCGGAATACACCGGGATCAAGGCTGAGACCACATATTACGTTCCGCTGAACGCTACCTATGAGGTTTGGAGATGCAAGGTGACCAATACCGGCAGCGCTCCGAGAAAGCTCGCTGTTACCGGCTACTGCGAGTTCGTTAACGAGAACAACTATGAGCAGGACCAGGTTAATCTTCAGTATACCCTGTTCATCACACATACCTATTTCAAGGATAAGTTCATCCTTCAGAAGCAGAACGAGAACTTCCACAACCCGAACAATGAGCGTTTCCTGGGCCTCGCGGGCGCGAAGGTAGATCATTTCTGCGGCGACAGGGACCGTTTTGTCGGCAACTACCGCAGCTATGCGAATCCCGTGGGCATTATCGAGGGACTTAAAGGCGATCTGAACTACTGCGACAATTCCTGCGGAGCGCTGGAGAGCAATATCACGCTCGAGCCCGGAGAGACGAAGGTATTTACCTATCTGCTCGGACAGAAGCCCGAAAAGACCGCGGCTGAGATCATCGAGCGCTACGAGGACGCCGGACTTGTGGACAGGGAGCTTGACGAGCTGAAGAACTACTGGCATTCGAAGCTCGATAACCTGCAGGTTAACACTCCCGACGAGAGCTTCAACAATATGGTCAATGTCTGGAACGCATACAACTGCTTCATCACCTTTACATGGTCGAGAGCTGCGTCCTTCCAGTACTGCGGCTTAAGAAACGGGTTCGGCTACCGCGATACCGTACAGGATATCCAGGGCGTTATCCATCTGGCACCCGAGATGGCTGCGGACCAGATCCGCTTCATGCTCTCCGCGCAGGTTACGAACGGCGCCGGACTGCCTCTGGTTAAGTACACACATAAGGCAGGCGAGGAGAACACTCCCGACGATCCCGCATACGTTAAGGAAACGGGACACCCGAGCTACCGTGCCGACGACGCACTCTGGCTGTTCCCTACGGTTTATAAGTACATCAGCGAGAGCGGCAACATCGCTTTCCTCGATGAAGAGATCTTCTATGCGAACAACGGCGAGAAGGGCAGCGTTTACGATCACTTAAAGCGCGCGATCTCGTTCTCGATGAACAATCTCGGCAACCACGGCATGCCCGCGGGACTTCATGCCGACTGGAACGACTGCTTAAGACTCGGCAAGAAGGGTGAGTCGACCTTCGTTGCTTTCCAGCTCGTTTATGCGATCAAGATCCTGCGCAAATACGCCGAGATCAAGAACGACAACGAATATATCGCATATTTGGACAGTGTTCAAAGCAAGCTTTCGGACATCCTTGCGCCCTGCTGGAACGAGGATCGCTGGATCCGCGGCTACAAGGAGGACGGCATGATCATCGGTCAGCGCACCGATCCCGAGGCTTCGATGTGGCTCAATCCCCAGTCCTGGTCCGTTATCGCGGGCTTCGGCACGAGAGAGCAGCAGGAGAAGGCCATGGACAGCGTTGAGAGAGAGCTCAATACTCCTTACGGTGCTATGGTCATGTATCCGCCTTACGAGCATCACGGCTTTGACGGAGCTCTGATGACCTGCTTCAACAAGTGCGTTAAGGAAAATGCGGGTATCTTCTCACAGCCTCAGGGCTGGCTGATCCTGGCCGAGGCTAAGCTCGGACACGGCAACCGCGCATATAAGTACTGGACCGAAGCCGCTCCCGCGACGTATAATGACTGCGCCGAAAAGCGCGCTCTCGAGCCCTACGTTTACGGACAGTTCGTTGAGGGCAAGGATTCACCGTTCGCGGGCCGCGCTCATGTGCACTGGCTGACCGGTACCGCATCCACAGTTATGGTAGGTACCACCGAGGGTATCCTGGGACTCAATCCCGAGGCGGACGGCATCGTTATCGATCCTTCGATCCCTTCGGAGTGGAAGAGCTACACCATGAAAAAGAATTTCCGCGGCAAGATCCTGAACGTTACGGTCAACAATCCGAACGGCAGCGAGCACGGTGTTAAGAAGGTCACGGTCAACGGCACCGCGATCGACGGGCTGCTTATCAGGGACGATATCTTAAAGCCCGAAAATGAGATTATTATTGAAATGTAAGAGGAAATGAAATGAAAACTTTGGGGAAGACATTGGTTAAGGTTATGTCGGTGCTCATGATGACGGCACTGATCGCATCGGCCGCAGCAGGCTGCAAGGGAAAGGATCCCGATCCGGGACCGGGTGCCGTTACGGCACAGCCCGGCGACGGAGGCGGCGCGGCAACCGATGCCCCTGCCCCGACCGACGGGGACGCGAAGGATACACCCGCGCCCACCGAGGCACCCACCGAGGCACCCACTGAGGCACCCACCGCCGAACCTGCGGAGCCGACTCCTGCGGCCAAGCCCACCGACGCACCCGCAAAGGATGATGCCGGCAGCGGTACACCCGTGGCGATAAAGCCTTACGAGGCGCATCCGGGTTATGTGAGCCACGCAAACGACATAACGGATGTGAGCCTGGTATTCGACGGTGAGGGCGGCTGGTCTTTCTCGGCGGAGGGCATGCTCTTTAACAACGATCTGACCCTTACGATATCCGCACCCGCGGACGCAAAGGTGTATTATACTCTCGACGGCAGGATGCCCGATGAGAGCAGCACGGAGTATACCGAACCTCTCAAATTCGAGGCGCACGGCGGGGATTTCCCTCCCGCGTACGTATTCAGGGCTGCGGCAAAGCTTGCCGACGGTACTTTCTCAAAGACCGCGGCCAAGACATTTATCGTAGCGAAGAATCTCGAAGGACGTTTTACCACGCTGATATTCTCGATCAGCGGCGATCCGGACGATCTGACCGAGAGGCCCGACGGTATCTTCTACGGCAGGAATTACAACAAGAGAGGGCGTGAGAGCGAGCGCGGAGTGTTTGTCGAGGCCGTAAGGGCCGACGGCACCGAGCTCATCGCCCAGTACGCCGGAGTCAGGATCTACGGCGGATATTCGCGTCAGAACACTATCAAATCGATGAAGCTGTTCTCACGCAAGTCATACGATCCCGACCATAAGAATTTCAAGTTCTCAGAGTTCGGAACGGCAAAGCTCGACGGTTCTGACGGCATCATCAAGAAATACGATAAACTGGTGCTCAGGAACAGCGGAAACGATATGCAGTTCGCTTTCATCAGGGATGAGCTGAGCCAGGCGCTCTGCCGCGTGGCCGGTTTTGAAGTGTATGAGGGATGCCTTCCCGCGGTGGCGTATCTCAACGTCGAGTATTACGGTTATTTCTGGCTGCATGAGAACTATTGCGACAAGTACTTAAAGGAGCTCTACGGCGATGCCGAGGGTGAGTTCTTCATCCTCGAGGGCAGCGAGCAGAATAAGAGCGACGATGAGGATTGTCAGGAGCTCGTGGACGAGTATAATACAAAATATGATGCCTTTGTAAACTCCGACCTGACGGACGACGCGGAATACGCGAAGCTCTGTGATTTCATGGACGTTGAGGATTATCTCGACTACTACGCATGGAATATCACGATCAACAACTGGGACTGGCCGAACAACAACTACAAGGTATTCAGATATGTCGAGGCCGATGCGGCGGCACTTGCCGCAGAGGGCGCTGTGACAACTCCCGACAATGAGGTGTTCGACGGACGCTGGAGATTCCTCGTACACGATATGGACTATGCGTACGGCATATACGATCAGTACCAGGCTGCAGCGAACTACAACAATCTTAAGGTCATCCT
>JAGCSS010000380.1 GCA_017964055.1 Lachnospiraceae bacterium | reverse complement strand
AGCTCTGCACCGACAAGCCCAACGAGATCACGAGACTTTCGCTGCTCCGCGCAAAGTTTGCCGAGAATCTCGCTCCCGTATTCGGTCAGGCAGGTCTCACGAACGAGCTGTTCCTTACCGGACTGTTCTCGGTACTTGATATCATTCTCGAAAAGCCCATGGAGGAGGCGCTTGCCTTAGTCAATGTCGGACGCGACATACAGAACGCCCTGCTCAAACACGAGGGTGACCTCGCAGAGGTGCTCGATTTCATGGTTGCTTATGAAAACGCTTCGTTCCAGGAGGTTTCCAGACAGCTCCTGCTTAAAAATATCAACGACAACCAGATCTACGACGCATACATCAAGTCACTGATCTGGTACAGAGATCTGTTTGTTGCATAAATAAACGGAGGCGGATCACCGCCTCCGTTTTTCTTTTTGTTCCGGCATATCAATAAAACTTCATCTCGTATTCCGCCTCAAAACACTCTCCCGCCTCCAGCACATTGGTATATGCCCTTTGGCTTAAGTCTCCCTCAAAATCGACCGCGTCGCATCTGCCGTACCAGGGCTCGATGCAGATAAAGGGCGCGTTCTGCTTTTCCGGAGACCAGATCGCGAACATCGGCGCGTCAAAGCATACATCCACAATATGCTTTCCTTCCTCGTCCGCGATTCCGACACATTTGGTCTGCCTGCCTTCGACCATATAGGTGCATCGGTCGAAAAACTTCGTCGTGATCGTAGCATATCCGTGATCGAGCGGCAGCTCGATGTCTTCGTCTATTGAGAGGCCCGTCTCCATGTCGTTCCCGTGGTGGTGAATGACATCGGTTCCCTCAAACCAGAGCTTATAGCCGTCCTTGCAGCCGGCCTTTGAGCCGTCAAAGCCGTGGACCGGGCATAAGAACCCGGGATGCGCGCCTATCGAAAAGTACATGGTCTCATCCGCGGGATTTTTGACCCGCCACATAACGACCACGTCCTCGGTCCCGCATCCCTGCCGCAGCCTGTAGCCTATCTCCAGTATGAACGGGAACGGATAGATCGCGAGGGTCTCCTCATCCGAGCACAGTCTGAACCATATCTCATCTTCCGACGCGCTGACAAGCCCGAACTCCCTGTCTCTGGCGAACCCGTGCTGGGGCACGGTGTATTCTTTGCCCTTCCAGCTGAACTTTTTTCCCTTAAGGCTGCCAACAAAGGGAAAAAGCACGGGCGATGTACGGTTCCAGTATTTGGGATTCCCGTACCACATGTACTCCTGCATGTTTTTCTTGTTGATGACCGATTTAACCTCGGCACCCAGAGAGTCTATCTCCACTTTGATCCTGTCGTTTTCCAGAAAATATCTCATACCGGCCTCCCCGATCCCTGTTTATTTCTCTGTTTATTATATGCCCCGAAAGGGATCATTGCAAATCCGGTCTTTTAGTTAACGGTTATCGTCCCGAGTGATATCTTGTCCAAGATTCGGTCGTTTGTCAGAGTCGTATGCGCCGGCAGGATCACTTCGCGATAATACGCTCCGTCCCAGTCCACCAGCTCCGCAGGCTCCTCCTGATATGCGGTCAGATCCGCACTGCCCGCAAGCCACGCCGCATATTTCGATGCAAGCGCGTGTTTCCGGCTCAGCTCAAGGACCATCTCTTTATCCAGACCCGTAGCGGCCATCTGATCGGCCTCCATGTTTTCAAGCATCTCCATGGCATCATCGATCATCATGTCTTCTTCGTTTTCATCAAGGGTCATCCCGCGGCTCAGCGCTTCCCGGAAGTATATCTCTTCCGCGATGCACAGGCTGACCGCAAAGGTCTTGGCATAATCGCTGACAAACTGCGAATCCTCACCCGCGTCGAAATGGATATGCCACCAGTGCACGGGGTCCTCGGGGTCGTATATAAGCGCCTGTTTCTGAATAAATGCCTCTACACGGAAAATATAGTACCCAAACTCCCTGAGCGTAATGCTTTTTTCGTCTACGGTAATGACCGTCTCGTCCAGATGATCCGTATAATCAAATCTGCGCAGCATTTTTACGCCGAACGAGGCCGCGATCAAAGCGATGATAACACAGACGATCGCTATGACCGCTCTTTTTTCGTTTCTTTTCATTCACTGCTCCTGTTTTGTCCGGACAGCCCGCCGTCATCGGAGAACAACGCCCGGAACTCCGCTCTTCCGGGAACCCATGCCTTTTCATAAATGGCGGTGAAATGGTTTTTGACCGTCTGCTCCGAAATTCCGAGCATATAGGCTATCCTTCGATTTGAAAAACCCGATACTTTCAGGTATCCAAGTTCCAGCTGTCTCCCGGTCAGACCGAACCGTCGGGCGATCTGAAGGTATTTTTCCTTGGAGATCCCGGGATCATTCATCTTCGAAGTCCATTTCTTCATTCATTTTACGCTCGGCATTTAATCTCAGCGGCAAGAGGAAAAACTCTATAATGACTGCGTATAAACCGACCAGAAAGCATACAGCGAAATTACGGCCCAGGCTGTCGAGATCGTTGATCTGCCCCAGGATCAGTACACCTGATATTATAACAGCAAACAGCGCGCCGAAGACAGTCAGTTTTTGCGCCGCCGCTACAGCCTCTAATATGTTTTTGAGTTCCAGCAGGCTGTATTTCCTGATCCCTACGGAAAATGCTTTGATAAAGTCCTTCCATTCTCCCATCATGATAAGTCCCGGGATCAGTATCAGCAGAAGCGTGACCAGCGACGGCAGATCAATAAACCACAGGGCGGCCGACATTCCGGCGCTCGCCATCGCGATCAGGAAGATAAAGACCAGTACAACGATCAGCAGCTGTCCGAGCAGGACAGTACGTATATTCTTTTTCATAATCTGACTCCTTTGCATAAAAAGTGTTCGAAAACAGTTACCATAATATGACACTACCACAGGTACTGCAGAAATGATATAGTACCTTTTTTTACGGAAAAAGCCTCCGCAGGCGCGGAGGCAAAGGCAAAGGGTTATTTCAATATTTCATCAAGCGCGGCAGACGCATCTTCGTATCCCGTAAATACTATTCCCGCAAACCCAAGTTTTTCGGCGCTGCGCACGTTTTCTTCCGTATCGTCTATAAACACGCATTCTTCCGCTTTAAGTCCATATCGGGTTAACAGTATCTTATATATCTCCGGATCGGGTTTTACGATGCCTTCTCTGAATGAAAAGACGCAGCCGTCGAATCTTTCTATAAATGAAATTCGATCGTAACACTGCTCATATCCGGCAGGTGTGAAATTGGTGATGCAATAAAGCTTATAACCGGCTTCTTTCAGCATATCTACCCATTTCCCGGTATAATCGTAGCTGCCCATGATGCCCGAACACTCGTCGTAGGCTTTATGCAATTCACCCGCAATACCGGGATCTGCGCCGATGAAGGCATCCATAGCCTCTTCCTGCGTGAGTTTGCCCTTTTCAAACTCGGTCCAATACGGCGTCATGGCAGAAGCTTTGATGATCCTTTTTATCATAGCCGCATCAAAACCTTTTTCCGCAAGATACTCCTTAAACCTGAACGGAGCCAAAACATTGCTGATATCAAATACTATATTCTTTATCATATGCCTCTCCTTTTCGGCAAATATACCAGACGTCGTCGCCTTCAAAGCCGCAGCGTCTATACAGTTCAAGCGGCTTAGTCGGATTATCGAGATTCCCCGATACGGTAACAAAATCTGCTCCAAGGCTCTTAAGTCTGCTCAGTAATGCGGTCACGATCCGTTGTCCCAGGCCTCTGCTCCTGTATTCCGGAAGAACCTGAACCCATTCGATAATACCTTCACGACAATTCTCATCATATTCCGCTATCCCGGATGCGGCCATTTTCCCGCCATCCGCATTTATATATATGCACAAGTCCTCACGAAAAGTCTCGTGGGTTTTCCACTGCAGGATATCGTGCTCACTCACGGAAATACCCTCGTGCCCGTAAGAAGCATTGATCATACCAGCCAGCTGCTTCGCCTGATATTCGATTGAGATCGTATCATAATCAAAATCCGTCACGATGGGATCGTTCAGACTGTGCTTCACCCTGAAGAACCGCTGAAAATCACTGTATTGTCCGGTCCAGTCGCGGGAGTGTATTATTTCTATCGTATCGGGAACGACCTGTGTCTTTGATTTCCAATACGGTATCGAAAGCGTTCCGCAAGGATCCCGAAGGTAATCGTGCTCAGCTTTAAGCAGCCCGTAATAACATGCGTCGCAGATCCCCTGATTAGTCAAATCGGAACTTCTTAGTGTTCCCTCATACTTCATTCCGCATTTTTGCATAACCGTGCCGGAGTTGGGGTTATTGGAATCATGCCTCGCTTCAACACGATTGAAGCCCACAACATCGAAAAGGAAGTCGATAACCGCCTGCAGCGCTTCTGATGTGATTCCCTTATTCCACCAGTCAGCGCTTATACAATAGCCTATATGCGCCACCGAAGCTTTTTCTTTTATTTCCACGACCGCAATATCGCCTATCGGCTCATCTCCGTTATCTTTT
>JAGCSS010000379.1 GCA_017964055.1 Lachnospiraceae bacterium | reverse complement strand
CATATACTGAACATGCCGAAGGAGCAGGTGCAGGCGCTGACGGGAGCGATCACCGAGGCGAAGGAGAATATCCGTTACTGCAAGGAGTGCTGTACGCTGACGGACAGCGATATCTGCCCGATATGCGCGAGCCCCGGCAGGAACAAACGGGTGATAATGGTCGTTGAGAATTCACGCGATCTGGCGGCATACGAAAAGACCGGCAAATATGACGGAGTATATCATGTGCTGCACGGCGCGATCTCACCGATGCTCGGTATCGGTCCCGCGGACATCCGGCTGAAGGAGCTGATGGTCAGGCTGCAGAAGGACGTGGACGAGGTCATCATTTCCACGAACTCGAGTCTCGAGGGCGAGGCAACGGCTATGTACATCTCAAAGCTCATCAAGCCCACCGGGATCAAGATCAGCAGGATAGCGACCGGTATTCCGGTCGGCGGTGATCTGGAGAATATTGACGAGGTAACTTTGCTGCGGGCTCTGGACGGCAGAGTGGAGCTTTAACGGAGTGCGCAGGTGTTGTGCAGGACTAGGAATCAGATGCGGTTTCCAGCATATCTAAATAGGAGATAATGTATATGGGTGATGAATTATTTGATCAGAATGCGGCAGAGATTACAGAGATTACTGAGGCGGCCGGAGCGGCAGCCGATGAGGTTGTTGAAGTGACCGGGAATTATGGGGTTCCCGAGGATGTTCAGGCACAGACATTTACGGAGAATGCCGGGCAGGCTCCCGTTTATGAGGCTCCGGCATATGAGGCTCCTGCTTACGAAGCCCCTGTTTATGAGAATCCGGTTGTTCCCGATTTCTCCCCGGCCCCCGCTGATACGGGCAATATCCTGAACGCGGGCGCTGAAGTGCTTCGCGAGATCAAAGCCAGAGTGCTCGAACTCGATGAGCTGAAGGTCAGGGTCACAGATCTGACCGAAAAACAGCAGCAGCTGGATAAGGAGATCGGCGCAAAGCAGAAGGCCATGGATTCAGAGATCTCATCGGTAGTTACGAAGCGCCGTGCCGAGGTCGAAAAGAGCTTTGACGAGACGATCGAGCAGACTCGCGGGCGCCTGAAGAACGTCAAGGCAAAGCGCGACAAATTTAAGGGCACAAAGGTTGACGAGAGAGTTTCGGCCGAGACTGCGGAGCTTAATGAGCAGATCCGCGGACTTAAGCAGGATGTGCGCGGGATATTCTCACGCGAGCATATCTCGAGGATATTCAATCATCATTATTTCTTTACGATGTACATGCCGGACGGTCTGGGTGATTTTCTTATCATCCTCCTGTCCGTTGTGATCCTCCTGGCGCTCCCGTTCGGAGTTTACAGATTCCTGCCCGAGACGGCCAAGAAGCCTCTGGTGCTGGTTGCGATCTATGCGGGCGTGATCGTTCTCGCGCTCCTTATCTTCACGCTTATCTTCAAGTTTGTTAAGGAAAAGCACGCTGAGGCCCTCAAGCAGGCGAAGCTCCTTCGCGATAAGATCGAGCGTCTGAAGAAGCGCATCCGCAAGATGGAAAAGAGCATCCGCAAGGATAAGGACGAGAGCCAGTACGGACTTGAGGAGTACGATGAGGAACTGAGCGGACTCGAGCATGAGCTCGATGATGTCATCAACCGCAAAAAGCAGGCGCTCTCGGAGTTTGAGAACACCGCAAAGAAGGATATCACCGAAGAGATCAAGGCCCGCTTCTCAGAAGAGCTGGAGCGCATGAAGAGCGAAAACGCGGCCGCTTACAAGCAGCAGGCAGAGGCCGAGTCAAAGATCAAATCGCTCTCCGTCGATATTTCATCGAAGTATGAGACATATCTGGGCAAGGAGAACTTAAGCGTTCCGATGCTCGACAGTCTCACGGACATCATCGAAAAGGGCAACGCGAAGAATGTTGCCGAAGCAATAACCTATTATAAGAATAATCTGACCGGAACAGTATGAGAGAAACAGACGAGAACTACGAAAGTGAATATGAGACGACGAGGCGCCCCCGAAGCAGGGGCGCTATCGTTGTGATGGCGGTACTTGCGATCGGAATAATCGCGCTTATCATCTGGACAGTGATCATGAGGAAGTCGACCTATACCTCATGGGAGTCGCTCGGAAGGACCGAGAATATCCCGAACGCTGTCTGCATGGAAACGGACAAGGGATACATTCTTTATAATAATGACGGAGCCGAAGGTCATGATGCGGGAGGCCATGTCATCTGGAAGATCAGTTATGACCTGACATCTCCGATCGCTGCGGTGGGCGGAGACTATGCCGCGTTTGCCGACAGGGGAGCGAACACCGTCCATGTTACCGATGGGGGCGGCTCGAACAATGTGATCAACGTGTCGGAAAAGATCGCGGGGCTCAGCGTCGCTTCGCAGGGCGTTACTGCGATAAGGACCGACGGCGGGGACTACGATCATATCTATATATATGATTATTCCGGCAATATGCTGCTGGACATTAAGACCGAGGTGCGCAAGTCGGGATTCCCCGTGACCATGGCGCTGTCGGGCGACGGCAGAAAACTTGTCACGTCTTATCTGCAGGCGGGACAGACCCAGGCAGCATGGATAACCTTTTATAATTTCGGTGATGTCGGACAGAGCTATGCGGACAAGATAGTCGGAAGCTATTCGTTTGAGGACAGTCTGATCCCCGATGTGAGGTTCCTCGGCAACGACAGGGTGCTGATCTCCGACGATAAACAGAGCGTTCTTTATAAGTTCAGGGAGGTTCCCGAAGAGATCAAGCGCTTCGGAGGCGACGGTGTTACGGCATCCGTCACAGGACGCGGCGGGTATTTTGCGATCGCGAAAAAGCTGAATGACGGGATCTGTAATATTACCGTATATAATAATAACGGCGGCGAGACTGCCTCGGTAGAGACCGGACTCGTGTATGACACGATGAATGTCGAGAACGGAGAACTGATACTTACCGGCGGTGATTCCTGCGTCATCTACAGAAAGAACGGCAAAGAGAAGTTCAGATCGAGGCTCGGAGGCCCTATAGCGCTGGTCATTCCTTCGGGTGCCGACGCTGAATATACTGTTGTTGAAGAGGGCGCCACGGAGGTTATCCGGCTGAAAACAGGAGAAGATACAGTGTCAGAATAAACCGAAAATTCCGAGCTATATAAGCAACTGTGGCAGGAGCGCAGAGTTGTATATACAATAGACAAAATTCTCTCTCTGACGTGAGCAACAAATGCAGTAAAATCAAGGGTTTTAGGGTCATAAAATAAATTTTCAAAAAAACTTAAAAAAATGGTTGACATATAAAAATACGGGTGATATAATTCCTTTTGCTGACGCGAAAACGGAGGCAATGTTCTTTGACAATTCAATAATGAAACAACCTTGAAATTTCTT
>JAGCSS010000378.1 GCA_017964055.1 Lachnospiraceae bacterium | reverse complement strand
TGTTCCGGATTCTCCGGCTTCGGACTTATGTCCGCACTAAGGGCCGCGAACATGCAACATGTAATATGCGCTATCGACGACAACCGGCATCCATGCCTTAGTGTCGTCGGGCATGCCATCCATGGCACGCCTTCGCGCGATGCACACGCGGCCCTAAGTGCTTTCCCCATAAGTCCTCAAAGGAGAACCGGAACACCATCCGATCCTCATTGCTTGCTTTATTGACAAATGCAATCCGGACAGGGCGTTCCCGGGACAGAGCCGTATCATATTGTGACCCGAACTGCGAGAATAAGATTTACGCCGCGCCCGAGCCGCCGCCGCACTGGTTTCCTGTTAAACTATCATTTCAGATGGGGAAATGGCTCAAAAGCACGTGATATATTTTGTGCAGGATGATATACTGGTATCGAAAGAGGGAAAAACATGCCGGTTACGATCTTTTTTATAATCATAAATGCAGCAGTGTTCCTTGCAATACGAACGAACGTCCTTCAGACGGATGAAGTAACGCTTTATTCGCCGGCTGTATTGGAACGTCATGAATTTACCCGGCTTATAACAGCAGGGTTTTCGCACTATGCACCATGGCATATTCTGATGAATATGGCATCATTCTACAATATTGGCCAGATCCTTGAGCCGAGGATAGGCAGCTTTGCATTCTGTTCGCTGTATCTTGCCTCAATGATCCTGGCAGGATTGCTGCTTTGCATCTTTCGCAGGAATAAACCTGTTCAAAGTCTTGGTGCTTCCATTGCGCTTTTTGCTATGTCCGGTGTCTATATTGCAACTCTTTACCATTTCGGAGGAGCATCGATAGCTTACAGTGAACTTGGGCGTACGGCTATCTCATTGCTTATCGTTACCGCCATACCTCGGGTTGACCATTTGGGTCATATCTGCGGACTTGTAGTCGGGATACTCCTAGGTCTTCTTTATTGGCAGATGGGAGTGTGAGAGTATGGACGAGTACAGGATAAAGTTCGCCAAGATTAAGATATACAGCGATGGCACGCGCCGCTGCAGCTTGTGCAACCAGAGGATTCTCCCTGAACAAAAAGAATGCCCGATGTGCCATGCTTCTTTTTCGGATATAGAATTTATGCCAGCGAGTGAACAGTCAACAGGGCGACAGGAACCATATGTGAGTGCAAGACAGGTTCCCCGGAATGCAGACAGTACACGGTCTGCGGGCAGGACGATTATTGTTTTAGCGGTATTGCTGGTGTTTGTTTTCAGTTTGGCGGCAAAGAACGGAAACCTTGGGCGGCTTTCTGCGCTGCAAAATCTCGGTGCACAGCAGAAAAAACATTTGGAAGCGCCCAGTAAAGGCGGAATAGAGAGACCGGGATTTGATTATAAGATAACTCAGTTATTTATAATGGCTGAAAACTCAGAAAAGTGCAGGCTTGCAATTGAACAGTTCCTGAAGGACAGTGAAATAAAGTATGAGAACTTGTATTATACGGACAGCGGTTATTTCACCTGTGATCTTCTAGGTTATTCTGAGACTACGAAAGAGAAATGCGAAGAACAGGCGCAGCAGATATCTGATGCGCTGCAGAACTGGTGTATAAAGAAGAATGACACTTTCGGCATTAAAAGTGTACAGGTCCAGATGTGGTACAGAGCTACACATTAAAGAGGGCGGTTGGGGTTCGGTTATTCCGAGCCCTTTTTTAAGATTGTCTATGCTATAGTTCTATTTCTGAACAACAGCGTTACCGGTTTCCATGCGGCGGCGGCTCGGGCGTGGCGTAATCTTATTCTCGCAATTCGGGTCGCGAAATAAGTGGCTTGTGACGGGTAACTGCCGGCTCGGACAACGGTGACAGACATCTTTGTGGCAGGTCGAGGGCCGGGTGATGTTCCGGTTCTCCTTTGAGGACTTATGGGACTAGCACTTAGGGCCGCGTGTGCATCGCGCGAAGGCGTGCCATGGATGGCACGCCCGACGACACTAAGGCATGGATGCCGGTTGTCGTCGATAGCGCATAGTCCATGATGCATGTGCGCGGCCCTTAGTGCGGACATAAGTCCGAAGCCGGAGAATCCGGAACATTATCCGGTCCTCATGACCTGCGGCAGTAAACTAAAATCACCGTTGTATTAACAGGGGAGGCCGGTCACGAGCCGCATCTGTTAACTGACCGCGAGAATAAGATAGGGGCCGCCGCATGGGAGAAGAGCCGGTAGTGGGGAAAACGTTCGGAAAATTTCTTCAGGATTTGTTAAGTTTATCGCCTTTTATGCCGAAATACAGTGCAGAAAGAATAAGGCACGGATGCCTGTTATGATTTTCGTCGATCTGCGGAAGGAGCTGCGGGGAAGCGGGAGCGGTTCAGTACGCTCAAAAACGCATGGCAGGAGAAGTGCATGAAAGTTACGAATCTTTATAATTCCAATATTCAGAACAGCCTCAGGGTGGACGACGCGGGTTCTGCGGCAGCAGAGCTTAAGAGCGGTGACATTCTTGAGGGTCTTGTTACTTCTTCGGGAAAATCCACCAAAGTAGAATTTGCACAGCTGAATAATAAAGAGGTCACCTTTGACAGCAAATCCGTAGACGGAGCATATGTAGGACAGAAGCGCAGGTTTGAGGTAGTCGAGGCATCGGGCAGGCAGCTCGTGCTCAAGGACCTCGGGGGCGTGGCGGCCGAGGTTGAGGCAAAGGGCATCATTTCCGCAAAGGTCGATATGAGCATGCCGAAGATGGTCGAGGATTTCTCGGAGACCAACGGTTCCAAGGAAAAAGACGATACCGATCCGATAAAGAGACTCAGCGACGAGGACTACAGCGAGCTGGCGAACGAAGGCTTTTCGATAGAGGATTTCAAGGCTGAGAGACTGATAAGAGCTCTCGAGAGGATCAAGACCGGCCGGACCGCAAAGCGCGAATCGGTAGAGGCTCAGAGTGAGAAGATAAAGGAGACCGGTGAAAAGATCAAAAAGCAGGCGGCAAAGGCTGCGGCAGACAAATACGCCGCGAACCGGAACATCGCCGAGAGGCTTATAGAGGCCGATCTGCCCGTAACCGACGAAAACGTGAACGATATCATAAACGCAATGGTCATGAGCGCGGACGTGAGCAGGATGACCGACAATTCGATGGCGTATCTGATCGGTCAGGAGCTGACTCCTTCGGTAATAAATGTATACAGATCGGTCTATACCGGCAGCATAAGACGCGACGCGATCAGCGACGGGGACTGGAAGAACCTTGCTCCCGCAGCAGAGACGATCATCGCCGAAGCAAAGGATGAGCTTGAGGCGGAATCCCTCGAGGCGATCGAGACCGGCGAACGGATGAACCGTATCCCCGAGGTACCCACAGAGGCCGATGCGAGATGGTTCGTTGAATACAACATTCCGCTGAACAAGGAAAACCTGATATACAAAAAGGAACTCGAGGAGCTGAAAGCCAACGGCAGGAGCGAAGAAGAGGTCGCGGACGCGGCAGCCAGAGCTCTCGACCGAGGCGAAAACGCCGATGCGGCGATACTGATCGAGAGGCATGAGCCCGGCAGCAAAAACGGCGGCGCGGGAAGCGAAGGCGGACGGGACCGGGATCAGAGTTACGGTCCGATCGAAGAACTCACCGCAAAGCTGAGGCTCAACGAGATCAGGCTCTCGATGGTGACATCGTCGGGCATGCCGGCGAGACTCGATGACATCGATACCGACATAAAGGGACTTGAGGCACAGATCGAAGCGATCCGCGAACAGATCGGCCGCTATTTTGAGGCACTGACAGCGGAGATCGGCATAGACGAAGCACAGGCGGCACCCGCCGCTGATCTGGCGGAGCGCAC
>JAGCSS010000041.1 GCA_017964055.1 Lachnospiraceae bacterium | reverse complement strand
TCGGCAGGGTAAGCAACGCGACGAAGGACGTGGTATTGGGCCTTGCTTTCATTGATAAAAAAGGACATGCGATCGAGGCGGATCCTTTCGCTTACGGACGTGAGGCAAATGAGAAAATGCGGCAGCAGGCGGCTTCGGCACGCATTACCGTATATTCGACGGGCATTTATCCTAAAGCCACGATCAGCGTGATCTCTGACGGAAAGGAAGTTTATAAGAAGACGGCGGATCTATCACCCGCGAAAGCATTCCGCGATAAGCTTCCGGTAACCGGGGAATACAGGATCGAGGTGCGCGATAAGGACGGAAAGCTGCTCTGTGATTATGACGAGTACATCAGGCAGAACAGGCCGATACCTGAGCCCGCGCAGGCACTTAAGGCACCTGAAGAGATCGATTCGCTCGAGGAGCTTTTCCTTGCGGGACAGCATCTTGAGCAGTACAGACACGCAACCTTCCTGCCTTCGGATTATTATCTGGAGGGACTGAAGCGCGACGCTACCGATATCAGGCTCAATAACGCGTACGGTCTTTATTTGCTGAGAAACGCGCAGCCGGAGGAGAGCATCCCTTATTTCGAGGCAGCGATAAAGAAGCAGACCTGGCGCAATCCGAATCCCTATTATGGGGAGGCGTATTTTAACCTCGGTCTGGCGCTCGAGACACTCGGACGGAATGACGAAGCTTACGATGCCTTCTTTAAGTCCGCATGGAGCGCGGAGACTGCGTCTGAGGCATATCTGCATCTGTCGATGTTATCAGTAAAGAAAGGTGAGCTCGCGCAGGCGCTTATGTTTGCCGACGAGAGCCTGATCAGGGGCTGGCACAATATGAAGGCGAGGGCCCTGAAGGCCGGGATACTGGCGAGAATAATCGCCGGTGGGAGCGCTGCGTCAGGGGATGCTGCCGCAGACAGCGCCGCGGCACTCGATAATGAATACAGGCGTTTCCTCGATGAGAGTCTTGCGATCGATCCTCTGTACTTCGGCGTGCTCTGCCGCGCTGAGGACGCCGAAGGCTTCATGAAGGCGATGGGAGACAGGCCGGAGAATTATCTGAACCTCGCCTATGAGTTCATCGGATCCGGTTTTTATGACGACGCTGCGGACATCCTCGAGATGTGCCCTGTGGATTCGCCGATGGTTTATTATGCAGCGGCTTACGCTCTCGCAATGTCCGGAGATGCGAAGGCCGCGCGTGAGGCTGCCGAAAGAGCAGAACAGCTCTCGACGGATCTTTGCTTCCCGAATAAGGTCATCGAGCGCGTGATACTCGAATACGCGGCGGGACTGCTGAAAAAAGGCGCAAGAGTATATTATTATCTCGGGAATCTCCTTTACGACAAAAAACAGTACGAAAAGGCCTGCGAATGCTGGGAGAAGGCGACTGCGGCACAGCCCGGACTCGCCCCCGCACACAGGAACCTTTCGATCGCATATTTCAATCACGGCGACAGATCAAAGGCTGCGGAGCGGATAGCGAAGGCCTGCGAGCTCGAGCCCGGCAACAGCCGCTTCCTGCTCGAACAGGACCAGCTGCTCAAAAAGCTCGGACGTCCCGCAAAGGAGCGTCTTGCGATACTTGAAAAGCATAAGAGGATCATTCCCGACCGCTACGCGCTGATGCTCGCTTACGTGAGCCTGCTGAACGAGACCGGACGCTGTGAGAAGGCGCTTGAACTGCTGAGCGGCTATACCTTCCACGTATGGGAGGGCGGCGAAGGAAAGGTTGCCGACGAGTATAAGAAGGCGTTATTTGCCATGGCGGAGAAAGCCCTCGAAAAAGGCAGATACGAAGAAGCGATCGAATATGCGAAGCGTACGCTTGTCTACCCCGACAATCTCGGCGAGGGCAAACTCGACAATGTTCCCGACAACAGAGCCGATTACCTGATCGGCTGCGCATATAAAAAGCTCGGCGACGACAAACGCGCCGCAAAGTACTTCAAAAAGGCGACCGGAGGCTCGCAGATACCTGAGCCCGTGCGTTATTACAACGACCAGCCTTCGGACTATATTTACTATCAGGGTCTCGCGTTCCATGAGCTCGGAGATGATGAGAAGGCAAAGAAGTCTTTCCATCAGCTGATCATTTTCGGTGAGCAGCACAGCTTCGACAAGGTTGGATACGATTTCTTCGCGGTTTCGATGCCGGAGCTCGAGGTATATCAGGATGACATCCAGGCCAGAAGCGACGATTACTGCCGCAGGATGACAGAACTGGGCCGTAAGGGACTCGCAGTGCTGGAGAAATAATTAATACAGACAAGGGGACGGTTCTTCTGTCCCCTTTCAATAACTGAAGAGCGAGCGGCAACGGGATATTTCACCGCAAAACAAGAGCTTATCGTTTTGCGGTAAAACACCCTGCGGCGCTCGCTCTATTTATTAACCTGAAGGACAGAAGAACCGTCCCCGTGGCTGTATGATCCTTGAATTATAATTCCTGCATCGGCTCGAAATCATCGGAGCCCAGATATTTGTATATGCAGTCGAGCAGCATTCTGGCCTCGGGATACTCCTGCAGATCCTGCAGTCCCATCGAGGAGAAGAGTACGCGGCCGGGGCCGTATTTTGCCTCATAGAGCTGCGCCATCGGGCGCTGCCGAACATAACAGTCCATTTCGGTGATGATCGCGTCCGTATAGCGGGGCAGGATGAAAGCCCGCTGCGATGCCATACGGAACCACTGCCAGTCGGACCATTCATCAGTGGGGAAACCTTTAAAAACCGGATGGTCTTTCTTTATGAGCTGGCCCATTGCGCCTTCCTGCGCGGGGAAGGTGCCTACGGACCAGAAATCGGTCGTGAACTGTGCCTGTATTGAATCCGGAATTGCCTCTTTTGTGGAATGCGGGGTCACATAGACCCTGCCGCCGCGCGCGAGGACATCCTTTGCTTTGTCGTCGAAAACTTCGGTTTCGTATACGTCCTTAGGGCATGCCGGATCCACATGCGGATAGACCCAGAGCGGATACTCCGCGCCGATGTCTCCGACGGTTACGGTGAGCATGAGCTTCTGGGCACGGTCAAAGCCGGTGAGCGGGATGCTGAAGGTGCCGAGCGAGGTCAGCTCGCCGGGAGGGCAGGAGTTTATGCCTGTTTCCGCGCTGTCCCGGTTTCCGCTTGCAGATATGGGTACGGAATATCCCGGCACGATGGCTGAACCGGGGACTGCCCCGGCAGCCGGGGCGGAATTTGTATAACCTCGTCCCGAAGAGGCGGTTTCGAGCCTGTATGAAAACTCGCCCGGAAGCGGCTCTTTGCCGTAATTCGCAACTTTGACCTCTGCGGTAAATGTCTCACCGTTCTCATAGGTATAACGGTCAAAAAGCACGAGTACTGCCCGGTCCGTAAAGAATCTCGCGAAGCGTGCGGGATCGGAGAACGGATAAGGCTTCGGCTGCAGATGTGAGTTCAGCATGCCGTCCAGAGCCGTACCCTGGCCGGTAAAGTCCTGAAGCCCGAGCAGGGAGATACCCGAGAGTCCTGGAGTGCGCAGCACGCCTTCGATCTCTTCACGGTAGGCTTTGAGTGCGATCTCACCGGTCGCGTTGACCCTGCGTTCCCATTCGGCATCGGATATGCCGTTCTTTTTTCTGCGCTCGTTGACCACCGCCAGATTATCGGGCCTTGTAACGCCGTTGAACTCCTCCAGTTCCTTCATGTCGGGCAGGATCTCGTACTGGCCGACCTCGAAGGTAAATACAGGTTTTTTATAGCTTTCGCGGATACTGCCGAGAACTGCTGAGAGATCTCTGCGGGTATTGGGCGCGGTGGTGTTGATCACGCCCTTATTGCCGGAAAAGCGCAGCGGCGTGCCGTAATGATCAGAACCGGTATAGAAATCGCTGTCGGGATCGGCGCCTTTGTTGCCATAGTAATTGTTCGAGCCCCAGGCATAGAGTCTGGTGGGATCGAGCGCACGCGCGGTCCGCAGGAGCTCGTGCATACGGTCAACGCCCTCGTCACTTGCGTGCAGTTCGTTGCCGAGCGCCAGCATAACGAAAGAAGGGTGGTTCGTGTAGGTTTTTATTATCTGTGTGAGTTCGTTTTTATAGAAGTTAAAGCAGGCCTCGTCGTTAAAAGCGTCGCGCGGGTTCCAGTTCGGGAGCTCGGCCTCGATCATCACGCCGAGCCTGTCTGCAGTCTCAAAAGCGGCCTCGGGCGGACACCAGGAATGGAAACGTATGCAGTTGACTCCGTAGGATCTGTAAGTCGCGACTATTCTTTCCCATGAGGTCAGGTCCATCGGCGGATGGCCTGTTTCGGGGAACAGGCCGCAGTTTGCCTCGCTTCTGAGGAATATACGCCGGCCGTTCAGTATCAGTCGTCCGGTATCGTCGTAAGAGAAAGTCCGAAGACCGAAGCGGACGGTCCTGCTGTCTGTTACTTCGTCGCCGCGTATTAGAGAGATTTCAATCTCATGAAGATTTCCTTCATATTCATCCCAAAGCGCATCCGAACATTCTTCGGTGAGCGCGATATTGTCAAAACGCACCTCGGTCGTATTGCCGGAAGTCAGGAGAATAGTGCGTTCCACAGGCGCGGCAAGGCATTTGCCTGAGATCCTGACGGCAGCGGACACTGAAGCTTCGGTGACTGCTGTATCCTGACTTGCGGCGGATGTGGGATCGTTATAGCAACGGTTTGCAGAAAAGTCGGAATCTTTGGAAGGAACAGTGATAGGCTCGTACGCGACCCGAAGCACAATACTGACCGTCAGGTTGTCCTTGACGTCGGGATATACACGCACTTCTTCGATCCGGCGCGCATCTGTTTCTTCGACATATATCTCACCTACCGCGCCGTTCCAGTTGGTCTGCGTCTCGTCGGTCGCGGCGGAGGAAAAGGTTATGTCGCGATAGGGCATGCCGGGATAGGTGTTGTCGGTGACGAGCGTAATAACACTGCCCTTGTGCAGCAGCCCGGTCACGTCAAAAACCGTGGGCGTGCTGAGTCCGTAAGCGATGCGGCGTGCTTCTTTGCCGTCGACAAAGGCCGAGGCCGCGCGGGTACGCTCTATATGCAGATAATAACGCCTGTCCGCTTTGACATCATATTCAAAAACCATCGAAAACTCTGCCGGTCCCTCATAGGTAAAACGCCTCGTAAGTCTGGTCGTGATGCGTGAGTCGACGTCCGTAAACTCGGTATCCTCGCCGCTCCGGTCCTCTATATCGGGGTGCCATGCCTTTGCAACGCGGTCGGGATCTCCGACGCTGTTTTCATCAAGGGAACCGGGCAGAAAGCCGTCCGCTTTCACTCTTCCGTCGGGGAGCTTTATCTCCCATTTTCCGCTCAGATCGTATCTCATGTTCCTTCCTCCGAAGATGCTGTGTCCCGAATGTCTTAAGCTTTCGTGTAATGGCGCCTGATATGAACGCCCTTGTAACCGATCTTTTGATAGAACTCATTGCCGCCGCCCGTCATGATCTCGGCGCCGAGCGGGCGGAGCACGCTGTCGTGGCGGGAGAGCGCTGCGGCCGCGAGGCCCTTATGCTGATGTGAAGGAACCGTACACAGCGGCTCCATGTAGGCCAGCTTGTTTTCCGGAACCCACCACATTCCCGAGAAGCAGACGTATTCCTCATTCTCATCCGCGATTATCACGGTATATTGATAAGTCGCGTGAGGCGAGGGCGAGATCGTGGCTCCGAGCACATTCTGATACAGTTCGTGAGGAGTTCTTCCGCCGTCCTTCTCAGGGATTTCCCAGTTTACGAACGGACCGAGTTCCTCGCTGTTAAAGCCGTCCCAGAGGCATTTTGCGGACTTGAGCGGATCCGAATGCTCCGAGTCCACAAAATGGTATCCCGCGGGCAGAGGATGATCGAGCTTCCCGGTACGGAAATCGAAGATCCTGTCCGTTTCCTCATAATCGCATTTGTAGCCCTTTCTTTCCGCAGCTTCGATAAGGGCCTTCTGCCCCACGGAAAGTACCAACGCCAGCGGATCTTCAAACTTCGGATACGCCGTTTCGGCATATTCTATCATCTCATCGGCCAGCATTTCGTATCCCGGTTTGAGTACGAAATACAGCTCGTTAACGGGCTGCTCGTAGAATACGAAGGCCACCGGTCTGCCGTCGTCCAGCCAGAAACGGTTCAGGCGCAGATAGTCACGATCGTGCCAGGGAGAGGTTACCGCGTACTCGAAGAACGGAGCTGCGGGCCCGTTGTTTTCTTCATGATCGTATGCTTCGGTCATAAGCTTCCAGACCATATCTATATCCGTAAGGATCTGAAATTGCTTTGTCGTGATGTTCATAGTATTCCCCTTTTCGCAAAAATAGCACTTTTTTGATTTAAGTATAGCCTTCGCCCGCTTTTTTGTCGATATCCCACGACATATGCGGTGAGGTCGCTTATTGTGAAAATATCCCGTTGCAGGTCGCGGTTTAAAGTGATAAACTTATATTAGGTGTAGATATTTTTACGAAACGGAGAAGGCTAAACATGATCTCAAATCAGATTTTGCAGAACACCGTAGAAGGCATCAAGGCTATCACCAGGATCGATATCTGTGTGATGGATACCGAGGGTAAGTCGCTCGCAGCTACCATGAACAATGCCGAGGAATATGAGGATGCAGTGCTGGCATTCGTTGATTCGCCCGCGGACAGTCAGGCGTTGTCGGGATACCAGTTCTTTAAGGTTTACGACGAGCAGCAGCTGGAGTACGTTCTGCTGGTCAAGGGTGATTCGGACGATGTGTACATGGTCGGAAAGATGGTCACCTTCCAGATACAGAACCTGCTCGTGGCTTACAAGGAGCGTTACGATAAGGACAACTTCATCAAGAACCTCCTGCTGGACAATCTTCTGCTCGTGGACATCTATAACCGCGCGAAGAAGCTTCACATCGATGCCGAGGCCAGACGTGTTGTCATCCTGATCGAGACCAAGACCGAAAAGGACACGAACGCGCTCGAGACCGTGAGGACCCTCTTCACCAACAGCAAGGCCAAGGACTTCATCACCGCGGTCGATGAGAAGAATATCATCGTGGTCAAGGAGCTCAAACCCGGCGAGGGCTACGAGGATATGGAGAAGCTTGCGAGAGTGATCCTCGACATGCTCAATACCGAGGCGATGTCAAAGGTTCACGTGGCGCTCGGTACGATAGTGAACGAGATAAAGGATGTTTCCAGATCCTACAAAGAAGCCAAGATGGCGCTCGACGTAGGAAAGATATTCTACAGCGAGAGGAACGTCATCGCCTACAGCAATCTCGGTATCGGACGTCTGATCTACCAGCTGCCGATGCCGTTGTGCAAGATGTTCATCAAGGAGATATTCGACGGAAAGTCGCCGGATGATTTTGATGAGGAGACGCTTTCGACCATCAACAAGTTCTTCGAGAACAACCTGAACGTTTCGGAGACCTCGAGACAGCTCTATATCCACAGAAATACGCTGGTTTACCGTCTCGATAAGCTCCAGAAGATGACGAACCTGGACCTCAGGGTATTCGAGGATGCGATCACATTCAAGATCGCGCTCATGGTCGTAAAGTACATGAAATATATGGAGAACCTTGAATATTGATATTTAACGGCACAGCTCATACTTCGATGATCCACAGGGGTAGGAGCTTTGTTGTGTATATGGGAGTATTTTGATGGCGGATAGATTTGATCTTTACAGAGCGGAGAGCGAAGAGATCGAGCCCCCGGTGATCCTGCTCGAGGATGTGAGCAAGGATTACGTAGAAGGGCAGCACGCTCTGAAAAATGTTTCCCTTGAGATCCGCAAGGGAGAGTTCGTATTCATAGTCGGGAGCAGCGGTTCGGGCAAATCGACCCTGATCAAGCTCCTGCTTAAGGAAATATCCCCCACAAGGGGCCATATCATGGTCGCGGGAAAGGAGCTCTCGAGGCTCAGAGAGAACAGCATCTGCAAGCTCAGACGCAGCATCGGCATAGTGTTCCAGGATTTCCGCCTCTTAAAGGACCGCACGGTTTTTGACAATGTGGCGTTCGCGCAGAGAGTGCTCGAAGTGCCGAACCATAAGATCAGGCGCGACGTGCCGAGAGTCCTCTCGATCGTCGGCCTTTCCGAAAAACTCAGATCGTATCCTGACGAACTCTCGGGCGGTGAGCAGCAGAGGGTTGCCCTGGCGCGCGCTCTGGTCAACAATCCCGTGATCCTGCTCGCGGACGAGCCGACGGGTAATCTAGACCCGCGCAACTCATGGGAGATCATGCACCTGCTCGAGGAGATCAACCGCAGGGGCACGACCGTCGTTGTCGTAACGCACAACCGCGAGATCGTCGACGCGATGCAGAAACGCGTCATCACGCTCAATAAGGGTGTTATCATCGGAGACCAGAAGGGAGGCTATTCCCATGCCAAAAATTAGCACTTTCTTCTACGGTATCGGACAGGGCATCAAGAGCATATTCCGCAACAGGACATTTTCGCTGGCCTCGATCGGTACGATGGCCGCCTGCCTGTTCCTGTTCGGAGTTTTCTACATAATGCTTTCGAATGTTGAGTACATAGTTAAAAATGCCGAGACCAACGTCGGCATCACGGTTTTCTTTGACGAGGGCATCACGGATGAGCAGATCGAGAGCCTGAAGGCTCAGATCATGACCCGCGCCGAGGTCCATACGGTCGAGTATATATCGCCCGAGCAGGCATGGGAGAATTATAAGAGTACCAAGCTCTCTCCCGAGCTCGCATCGTCCTTCGGCGAGGACAACCCGCTCGAGAACAGCGCGTCGTTTACCGTATATCTGAACGATGTCGCGATGCAGGACTCGCTCGTGAGATTCGTAAAGGGTCTTCCCGGCGTGCGCAAATGCAACGACGCAGCCGGCATCGCCGACACGCTCTCGGGCTTTAATAAGGTCATCACCATAGGTTCTGCCGTTATCATCACGATACTGCTGCTCGTAGCGGCATTCCTGATCGGCATGACGGTATCGACAGGTGTTTCGGTCCGCCGCGAGGAGATCTCGATCATGAAGCTCATCGGAGTGTCGAACTTCTTTATCAAGATCCCGTTTGTTGTAGAGGGTGTGCTGATCGGCATCATAGGCGCAGTGATACCTCTCGTGATCATCAGGCTGGCCTACATCAGGATCACCGGGATGCTGGCCGAGAAATTCTCATCGATGTTTAATGTAGTGAGCTTCCTCAATGTAGAGACCGTGATGAAGGTCCTGATCCCCGCATCGCTCGCGATCGGTATCGGCATCGGTTTCATCAGCAGCCGCATAACACTGAGAAAGCAGCTTAGGAAAATAGAGGTCAATTGATGAAAAAGAATCTGTACAGGATCCTGGCCGTACTGCTCCTGGCCGTATTCGTAGCATCACCTGTCTCGGCGGTGCTGGGCTCGGACTATGAGAGCAAGCTGGACAAGGTCAAAAAGGATTACGAAAAACAGATCAACGACGCAAAAAACGCTTACGACAAGCAGCTCGAAGAAGCCCGTGCCCGCAAAAAGGAGCTTGAGGAATCTAAGAAGCGTTCCGAACAGCTTCTTGCGGAATACAGCCGTGAAAAGGAGAGCATCGAGGCGTATATCAGCGAGCTCGATCTGCGCCTCAACGATATAATGCTGACCATCTTCGAACTTAAGGAGAAGATCGCGGAGACCGAGGACGACTTAAAGACAGCGGTCGAGGAACTCACCGCGGCGGAAAAGCAGCGCGATGAACAGTACGCGACGATGAAGGCACGCGTAAAATATATATACGAGAACGGCGAGACCACGTATCTGGACGTCATCCTGAACGCCGGCAGCATCGCGGATATACTTAACCAGCTGGAGTACGTATCGAGCATACAGGCCTATGACAATGCCCTGCTCGAGCGCTACGCGAAGACCTGTGAGGTTGTATCGGAGCGAAAGTCCGTACTCGAGGTCACACTCGACAATCTCTCCACGCTGCAGGAGCAGGAGGAACTCGAGCAGCAGACTGTGCAGGAGCTCTATGACCTGAAAGCCGCCGAGATCGAGAAGCTCTGCGAAAAGATGGATATAGAGGATGAGCTGCTGTTCACCTATATCGGTCAGATATCGGGTCAGGAAGAGGAGATCGACAGCATAATCGACGCGGAAGAACAGCGTATTGCCGAGCTTGAGACCAAGCGCAAGGCCGAGGAAGATAAGCTGCGCGAAGAGGAAGAAAAGCGCAGACTGGCCGAGCAGCGTGCCGCGGAGCATCAGAAAACAAACACAAAAAACAAGGTCTACGATCCGGACGCGATCAATTACGTAGTACTGACAGACGAGACCGATCCCTACGAGATGATCTGGCCTCTGCCGGGCGATCACAGGACCTATTCGAAGTTCGGTCCCAGAAAGGCACCCACAAAGGGCGCGTCCACCTATCATCAGGGCTGGGATATCGGCGGAGAGTTCGGAGCTCCGATCGTTTCGGTACTGGCGGGTAAGGTCATTGCAGCGACCTACAGCTCATCTGCGGGCAATTACGTTAAGGTCGAGCATCGGGACGGCTTTGTTACCGCATATCTGCACATGTCGAAGATCAAGGTCGAGGTGGGCGATTACGTGAAGCAGGGACAGACCCTCGGACTGTGCGGCTCCACCGGAGTTTCGACCGGACCGCATCTGCATTTCGGCGTACAGATCAACGGCACATACGTTGATCCCAATCCTTACATAGGACATTTGGAATAATTTATCATTGATTGGAGTTACATCATGAAAAAAGGTCTTTTGAACATCATACTCGGATTATTGCTGACACTGCTCGTCGTAGCAGGCTGCTTTGTATTCTACAATACCGTTTTTAAGGGACTGAAGGCGGCCAAGAGAATGGCGGATGAGGCGCTCGACAACGCCAAGGCCGCGTCTGAGATGGCAAACCGCGATCCCCTCGTTGTGGACGCGGGGGACAAATCCGATTTCGACAAGAAAATGGAAACCATCCTCCAGTACATGGACTACTATTACAACGGCGAGATCGACATGGACAAGATGTATGACGCCATGCTCCATGCGGCCGTCAATTCTCTCGGAGATCCTTATTCCGTTTATTACTCTCCCGATGAGTATTCCGCGCTGCTCGAGAGCTCGAGCGGCATATACAGCGGCATCGGCGCCACGATCAGCCAGGATATGACCACCAAGGCCATGACGATAGTCACTCCGTTCACCAATTCCCCCGCATATAACGCGGGCCTCTGCTCGGGCGACCAGATCATCGGAGTGGACGGCGAGAGCGTGATCGGCGAGGACCTGTCGGATGTTGTTACGAAGATCAAAGGACTTGAGGGCACGTCAGTCAATATCACGATCCTTCGCGACGGCGAGGAGATAACATTTACCGTCACCAGAGCCAAGATCGAGGTGGAATTCGTTTCGCATAAGATGCTCGAGGACAATATCGGCTACATCCTTGTTTCCGAGTTCGAGGAGACCACGGCCGACCAGTTCAGCGCCGCGATCGCGGACCTGCAGAAACAGGGCATGAAGGGACTCGTTGTCGATATCAGGAACAACCCCGGCGGACTCTACAACATCGTATGCGAGATGCTCGACCGCATCCTGCCGAAGGGCGATCTGCTCGTATACACCGAAGACAAGTACGGGCGTAAGGCTTATAATTATGCGGAGAACACCGATACGCTCGATATGCCCATCGCGGTCATCGTAAACGGCAATTCCGCCAGCGCTTCGGAGATATTCTCGGGCGCGCTGCAGGACCACGGCAAAGCGGTAATCGTCGGCACGCAGAGCTTCGGAAAGGGCATAGTCCAGTCAGTTATCCCGATCCTTTATGACGGTTCGGGCGTTAAGCTTACATCTTCGAGATACTTTACTCCCAACGGCGTCTGCATCCACGGCACGGGCATCACTCCAGACGTGGTCGTAGAGCTCGAAGAGGGGCTCGAAAAGATCAATATAGAGCTGCGCGACCATGACAATCAGATCGACGCGGCGGTAAAGGAAGTTAAGAAATTAATGCGCTGATAAAAAAATTCAAACTTGGGCTTGCCTTTATCGGGAGCATGTGTTAACATACTCCTTGACTTGCGGACAAATGTGTTTCACAGACACACATCAAACGCAGTTCGTCAGCGATAAAGACAGGCTCATTTATCTGAAGGGGCCGAAAGAGGAGGGGACGGTACGGATGGACAGCAGCGAACGCTATTATCTTGTTCGGGAGAAAGCGGAGCCCGAGGTGTTGCTGAAAGTTATAGAAGCGAAAAGACTGCTTGATTCGGAAAAGGTCATGACCGTTCAGGAAGCCACGGCCATGGTCGATATCAGCAGAAGCTCGTTCTATAAGTATAAGGACGATATTTTCCCGTTCCATGAGAGCAACCGCGGTAAGACCATCAATATCATGATGCAGCTCGATGACGAGCCCGGACTGCTGTCTGAGGTTCTTGACTGCATCGCGAAGTGCCGCGCGAACATCCTCACGATACATCAGTCTATCCCGATCGGGGGTATCGCGGCGATCACGATAGGCATGGAGATCCTGCCCGATACGAAGGATGTTAACGATATCCTGAGCGCGATCGGCAGGAAGCGCGGAGTCAGCTCACTTAAGATATTGGGCAGAGAATGACAGAATGAAGCCCGGTATGCCAGTGGCGTGTAGGGCGAGGAATCAGATGCGGTTGAAAACCGTATCTAAAGAGGAGACTATTATGAAGGTAGCGATATTAGGATACGGAACGGTCGGCTCGGGTGTATACGAAGTTCTCAAGATGAACGCGGATTATATCGCGCAGGGAGTCGGAGAACAGCTCGAGATCAAGTATGTACTCGATCTGAGGGAATTCCCGGGACAGGATGTTGAAAAGGTTCTTACGCATGATTTCAATGATATAGTAAATGACCCCGAGGTAAGAGTGATTGCCGAGGTCATGGGCGGTGAGCATCCCGCTTATGAGTTCTCGAAGGCGGCGCTCGAGGCGGGCAAATCGGTCTGCACCTCGAACAAGGAGCTCGTTTCCAAGCACGGAGCGGAGCTGCTTCGCATAGCGCGCGAGAACAAGTGCAGCTATTTCTTCGAGGCGAGCGTGGGCGGCGGTATCCCGATCATCAGGCCTTTGAACAATGCGCTTACGGCCGATGAGATCCTCGAGATCAGGGGTATCGTAAACGGCACTACAAACTACATTCTGACCCGCATGCGCGATGTCGGGATGGATTTTGACGAGGCTCTTGCGGAAGCTCAGGCGAACGGCTATGCCGAGCGCAACCCCGCGGCCGACATCGAGGGACTCGATGCAGCGAGAAAGACCTCGATCCTTGCGTCTCTGGCCAACAGGGCACAGATCGACTGCGAGGATATCTATACCGAGGGCATCACAAAGATCACAGCGGCGGATATCGCTTACGCGAAAAAGCTCAAGGCAAATATCAAGCTGCTCTCGCTTACCAAGCGTGAGGCAGGCAAGACCTACGCGATGGTGGCCCCGGTCATGATCAGGAGCAATTCACAGCTGTACTTTGTAAACGGCGTATTCAACGCGATCATGGTAAAGGGCAACGCAGTCGGCGACCTGATGTTCTACGGCAGCGGAGCGGGCAAGCTCCCGACCGCGAGCGCGGTTGTGGCCGATATGATCCAGGCCGCGAAGCACAAGGGCGTGACCGTGGATACGATCTGGAGCGAGCAGAAGCTCAAGCCCGAACCCAAGGACGCGATGCGCTTCAGATTTTTCATCCGTGTTCCCGCGGAGGAGGCCGACAAGGCCAATAAGGCATTCGGCATCGGAGAAGTTGCCGACGCAGGCATTCCCGGTGAGCACGGCTTCGTAACGGACTACATCCGTGAGGCCGATTGCGAGGAACTTTCAAAGGATCTGCACGTGATCAACCGCATACGCTGCGATTTCAAATACAAATAAACCGAGGAGAAAGAACATGTTAGTAGTTAAAAAGTTTGGCGGAACTTCCGTCGCAAACAAGGAACGCATCTTTAACGTTGCCAAACGCTGTATCGAGGATTATCAGCAGGGCAACGACGTTGTCGTAGTCCTTTCCGCTATGGGCAAATCCACGGATGAGCTGATCGCGAAGGCAAAGGACATCAACCCGAACCCTCCCAAGCGTGAGCTCGATATGCTGGTGAGCGTCGGCGAGCAGATATCAGTTTCGCTGATGGCCATGGCGATGGCTCAGCTCGGTGTCCCCGCAGTATCGCTGAACGCATTCCAGGTTGCGATGCATACGACTTCGGATTATTCGAACGCGAGACTCAGGAGCATCGATGTGGAGAGGATCAGGGCGGAGCTCGATTCGAGAAAGATCGTGCTGATCACCGGTTTCCAGGGCGTTGACAAGTTTGACAACGTAACTACTCTGGGACGCGGCGGTTCGGATACCACGGCAGTTGCGCTCGCGGCGGTACTCAAGGCAGACAAATGTGAGATCTATACAGACGTTGACGGCGTTTACACGGCAGATCCAAGGATCGTGCAGGATGCGCAGAAGCTCGGCGAGATCACTTACGACGAGATGCTCGAGCTCGCATCGCTCGGCGCGGGCGTGCTTCATAACCGCTCCGTTGAAATGGCGAAGAAATACGGCGTACAGCTCGTTGTACGCTCCAGTCTGAATACGAATGAAGGAACAATAGTAAAGGAGAATGCTAAAATGGAAAAAATGCTTGTCAGCGGTGTTGCCTGCGACAAAAATACCGCACTTATCGCCGTATGTGGTCTTCAGGACCAGCCCGGTGTCGCTTTCAAACTCTTCAATCATCTTGCGCACCACAATATCAATGTTGACGTTATCCTCCAGTCCATCGGACATGACGGCACAAAGGACATCAGCTTTACCGTTTCGGGCGATAATGCCGACGAGGCGATCGCGGTAATGGAGCAGCACAGACAGACAAGCCTTATCTGCGAGAGGATCGATGTTGACCGCAATGTAGCCAAGGTTTCCGTAGTAGGCGCGGGCATGGTTTCGAACGCCGGCGTAGCTGCGAAGATGTTCGAGGCTCTCTACGATGCGGGCATCAATATCAAGATGATCTCCACTTCAGAGATCAAGATCTCAGTCCTCATCGACGAACAGTACACCGAGCAGGCCATGAACGCGATCCACGACATGTTCATCAACGCCGCAAAATAATGTCATTTATCCAAAGAGGGAATTAATATGATCTCCAAAAAGATGGAAAGCCTCGTAAAGAACAGCTCCGCGATCCGCGCGATGTTCGAGGAAGGCAAGAAAATGGCCGCTATCTACGGCAAAGAGAATGTTTACGATTTCAGTCTCGGCAATCCGAGCGTTGAGCCTCCGAAGGAGGTGGCCGAGGTCTTAAAGAGCATCCCGGATTCGTACGGCGCGAACTATACCCACGGATATATGTCGAATGTCGGCTACGAGGAGGTTCGCTCCGCGATCGCAAAGAGCATCAATTCCCGTTTCGGGACCTCCTTTACCGAGGGCAATATCATCATGACGGTCGGCGCCGCGGGCGGCATGAACGTCATCATGAAGACGCTGCTCAACCCGGGCGACGAGGTCATCACATTTGCCCCGTTCTTCGGCGAGTACAGGAACTATGTGAGCAATTTCGACGGGAAGCTTATCGAGATATCTCCCGATACCTCGTCGTTCCAGCCCAAGCTCGATGAGTTTGAGGCGAGGATCACGGCTCTCACGAGGATCGTTATCGTCAATTCCCCGAACAACCCTACAGGCGTTGTTTATTCGAGGACAACTCTGGAGCAGATAGCTGCGATCCTTGAGAAAAAACAGAAGGAGTTCGGTTCGCCGATCTACATCCTTTCCGATGAGCCTTACAGAGAGCTCGCGTTTGACGCCGTCGAGGTTCCCTACATTCCGACGATCTACCGCAACACGATCGTGGGCTATAGCTTCAGTAAGTCGCTTTCTCTGCCCGGAGACCGTATCGGATATCTGGTCGTTCCGTCAGAGATCGACGATTACGAGGACATTTTTGCGGCAGCAGGCGTTGCGACGAGGATACTCGGATTTGTTAACGCTCCTTCGGTAGCGCAGCTCGTGGTATCGAAGTGCCTCGATGCTTCGGTGGATATCGGTATCTATAACCGCAACAGGGAACTGCTCTATTCAAAGCTCTGTGAATACGGCTACGAGTGCATCAAGCCCGAGGGCGCGTTCTATCTGTTCGTTAAGGCGCTCGAGCCCGATGACAAGGCATTCGTCGCAAAGGCAAAGGAGCACAGACTGCTCATCGTGCCCGGTTCGACCTTCGGCTGTGCCGGATACGTGCGCATCGCTTACTGCGTCGACTATGCGATGATCGAGAGATCACTGCCCGCGTTTAAGGCACTGGCGGAAGAATATAATAAATAATTATGCATTTGCATCCGAGGGCCGTCTCTTTGAGGCGGCCCTTTAAAAATGCACAAAAATTGGCATATTACATAACTAATATTTATGCGAAAAAGTACTTGAAATATGCAGATATTAGTGTATAATAATGCATATTATTAAAAAACAAGTACATATATATTCATATACAGAGGACAGAGCATGAAAAAAGTATTTATCGACGGAAGTGCCGGTACGACCGGACTCAGGATATACGAGAGGCTTGAAGGACGCAAGGATATCGAGCTCGTTAAGCTCAGCGAGGAGCTGCGAAAGGACAATGCGGCGAGAGCGGAGGCTTTAATCGGCGCGGACATCGCGTTCCTGTGCCTGCCCGATGCTGCGGCAGTCGAGGCGGTCGGCATGATCACGAACCCCGATACCTGCGTGATCGATACCTCCACAGCGCACAGAACAGCCGAGGGCTGGGCTTACGGCTTTGCGGAGCTTACGGGTTACGATGAGATTAAGGCGTCGAAGCGCATCGCAAATCCGGGCTGCCATGCAAGCGGCTTTGCGGCTCTGGTCGCGCCGCTGATCAGGGAAGGCATTGTTTCAAAGAACGAGCTGCTCTCGGCATTTTCACTGACCGGCTATTCGGGCGGCGGCAAAAAGATGATCGCAGAATATGAGGGCGAAGGCAGAAATCCTCTTCTTGACGCTCCGAGGATGTACGGACTTACCCAGAAGCACAAGCATCTGCCCGAGATGGTGAAGGTTTGCGGACTCGCGAGCGCACCTGCGTTCTGTCCGATCGTTGCAGATTTCTATTCGGGGATGGAGGTCACGGTCCCGCTGTTCGCCGATCAGATCGGAGGATCCGCCGGCGACCTGTGCGACCTGTACCGTGCCTATTACCGCGAAGGTCTGGTCCGCTTCCGCGAATCCCCCGATGAGAACGG
>JAGCSS010000040.1 GCA_017964055.1 Lachnospiraceae bacterium | reverse complement strand
GCCTGTAACGCCGCCTACGGAGAAAGCAGCGTCAGCGCCATCTTCCTTCCAGTCCCAGTTAACTTCTTTTCCGCCCCACTGATAGTAGGACTTGCTGCCGTCGGTATGTGTGATGATGATACCGTTCTGGCACCAGTCATTGTATCCGAATGTTTCACCAAGAGAAGCAAGGTATTCAACATCGATGATCACTGAATTGCAGTCATTCTGTACGGTGTATGTCGAGCCGGGTGTCTTGCCGTCAATGTACTTAACGCCGCCGCTTACCGTTGCTTCGCCACCTTCGGTGATATCAACGGAAAACTGTTTTCCTGTGTAGGAATCCCATGCAGTTACGATGAAATCTACTACAGCGCCTTTTTCTGCAGGGATACCGAGAGTTGCGGTAAGTGTTTCGCCATCAACGTTTCCAAGCCATGTTCCGCCGTTAACACCGAAGGTGTCGTTCTTTTCATCGCCGTCCAAGTCTACGCCCCAGTTTACCTCTTTACCGCCAAACTGGTAGTATGACTTGCTGCCGTCCACATGGGTAACTGCCACGCAGTAACCGCACCAGTCGTTAAATGAATAAGGGTCGTTTGCAGGTGCAAATGTTACGTTGGCTGTAATGACATTCACATCACCTGTTACCGTATATGAGTAACTGGGCGTCTTTCCGTCAATGTAAGCACAATCCGCAGATTCCGCTCTGGCGGGAAGTCTGCCTGCTGCGATGACCATTACCGCTGCCATGAAAACAGCCAAAAACTTCTTGAAGTTCCTTTTCATATAAACCTCCTCCATTTTCGTTTCAGTCTCCTCTTTGTGAAACTGAAAAGGTACAGTGTCAGATTTTCTGCACTGTACCCATTCTAAAATATGCTTTCTGTTTTTTTAACCACTATAATTCGACATCGAGACAATAAAAATTAGATATCCGACTTCATGGGAGGTATGGTAACAGACACGGTTGTCCCGCTGCCACGGGTGCTTGCGACCGTTACGCCGTACTTTTCTCCGTACGACAGCTTGATCCTGCGGTTGATGTTGTAAAGCCCGATACTGCTCGTGCGGTCCTCTTCACGGTAGTTACCGAGCCTGGTGTTAAGTTCGGCAAGCTCATCCTCACCTATTCCGCCGCCGTTGTCCGTAATATCGATCCTTAGCGCCTCTCCGCTTAAAAATGCGTGCAAAGTTACCATCCCGCCTCCTTCACAGCCTTCGAGGCCATGTACGATCGCGTTCTCCGCAACCGGCTGCAAAAGGAGCGCAAGCATCCTGTATTCCGACGGGTCGAGCCCGTCGTCAAGCTCGATACTGTAATTGATCCGGTCTCCAAACCGCATTTTCTGTATCTGCAGATAAACCTCAAGGTGTTCGAGCTCTTTTTTGAGTGTTGTATCTCTTGTGCCTGTATTTTCAAGAACGTAGCGCATAGATTTTCCGAGGAGCTTTGTTGCGTTTGCAACCTCGGTATCGCCTGCCGCGAGCGCTTTCATCCGGATCGTTTCAAGTGTGTTGTACAGGAAGTGCGGGTTTATCTGGCTCGAGAGCATCTTGAACTCTATCTTCTGCTGTTCGTTCTCGATGTTCTGGTTTTTGATCATCACTTCATAATGCTCGGCTTCCATCCTCTGTATGTCGGAAACCATCTTTTTAAGATCGTCAAACGCCTCCGTGATCTCCCTGCTCCCGTAGAGCCTGTCTGACAAAGTGTCATACTCGCCGCGGCTGGCCCTGCCCATTTCATTACGCAAATTGAGCACCTGATCCGCAAAACGCTTTGTGAACAGGCTGATTATCACGAGCGGCAGCAACAGCGCAACAAACAGTATTATGTAATCCGTGCGGACGATCTTTCTTACGGAATAGAGCGCCTCCGTATCGTAAGTAACAAGATAAAGCCTGTTCGAAGCCCTCGAGAGGATGAGCGTGTTCATGCATACGAGCGCGTCACGTCCGTTAAATACGGTTTCCCCGCTGTAATTAAACGAATCATCATCATAATCGATCTCGATCTCGGGGTCGGTTCCGTACAGCGACAGAGATGTTGCGTAGGCCGCAGGCCCGTCACCCGCATAAACAAGTGTTGTATAGCTGGAATTGCTCAAACGGCTCGCAAGATACGAATCTCTGATCTTTATCATGATGACGGCTTCGCGCTCGCCGCCCACAAGGACCATCTTGCGGACAAGAACGAGGTTCCATTTTTTATTGCTGTTCTTTCGGTCGGCAGACTCATAAGCCATCCAGAACGGTCTGTACTGCTCGGATGCTTTTTGGTACCATTCCGATCCCCGTATCTCATCCGTGACCCTGCTGAATTCGCCGTAATCTATCATATCCTCGCGGTCGACATAAACCGTGATCTGGTCTATTCCCGCGTATCTTGCGGCGTATTTATCGAGGAGCGTAGTCTTTGCGGCTGCTACACGCATATCGTATTCTGTCGAATATTCGCCGTTCAGGAAGCTTATCAGTTCATCATTGTATACTATGCTCTCGGAAGCCGTAAAGATCTGATATGTGATCTCATAAAGCGTCTGGCGCGCGCCTGCGTTGTTTGTGGCAAGCACATCCGAATAGTAGTTTTTCTGGGTCCTGCTGACCGCAGATATAAGATACGAACCGATAACAATAAGAGGCACGAACACGGCAAGGACATAGACAACAAGCAGCTGACTCGATGTTTTCCAGCTGATCGGCCCGCGCCGTTTTTGTTGTCTTTGTTCCCTGCTCATGCCGCACCTCCGTTTTTTGTCGTATTCAGATTATACAACAAACAGCTCAGAATGTATAGTTTTGCATTACAGGTATTGTTCTTTTAGTTCAGTTTGATGAGCCTGAATTTGATCGTGATATTCTTTATACCTACGATCTGAGTCTTGTCCACAATGACCGCTGAGCAGTTGCTTATAGCGCCCGTAAGGCATCTTGCACCGTCCGGCACCTTGTCTACCCACTCGTTAAGAAGGTTTACGCGCAGGCATTTTCCGTCATCGGATGTGGTATACGGAACACCTGTCAGCGTCAGCGGATTACCGTCGATCGTTATCGAATCGATGACGATATAGCTGCCGGGATACAGTACCTCTCCATCCGCTACAGCAAGTGCCGCAAATGTCAGACCGTCGTTGCCGCCCGCGAAATCCAGGCTTACCTCGTAAGAACCGGGCTTATCCACGATAGTGTTATGTGCGGTGATCCCTTCAGTGTTATCGGCAGGGTTGAACACATCGCCCACGCTGTATGTTCCTGCACCGCCGTTCCACATTATCCATGCAACGGGCGTTCCGGGCTCATATGTTTCAATACCTTCCCACATCTCTATCGCAGCTGCGGTAGCGGTCTCAATGGCGGCTTTAGCCTTAGCAACCACATCCTCACCGCTCTTTACTTCTTCGGCATAGCAGCGCGAGGTGAAAATATCCGTCAGCTTCTGATCATACATTGTCTGCAGCTCTCTGCGGTAGAAATCATTGCAGGACCAGAGAACCGGCACATAATTATACACATCACAGTTGTTGAGCAGGTTTTCAGTATACTCGTATGTGTTCTGCTTTAACGTATGCGTCTTTGTCGCATTGTCATACATGGGAAGAGCACCGTATTCGCCGATGATCACGCCGTAGCCCGCATCCGTGAATTTCTTTAAGGACGCGAACTTGTCGTTCATGCTCTCGTACTCTTTCTTAAGGCCCCATCTAGCGTCGTTCTCGGCTCCGCAGTAGTTCCACGGGTCATAATAGTGCACTGAGACAAACAGCTTCTTTTCAGCGGTATCCGAAGGCATCTTGAAGCGGTTGTCAAGCGTATGGGTGATGTCAGTATTGAATCCGGCTATGAGCAGGAACCTGTTTGCGTTCTTGCCGCCCGAAGCCCTGATAACATCAACAAATTTCTGGTTTATAGCATTTGTTGTATCGAATTTGCCCTGCTCCGAAAGGCTTCCGGAATCCGTACAGAGGGTATTGTCATTAAGATTGTTGCCAAGCTCTTCGTTTGCGGACTCAAAGATGAGCAGCTCGGGATAATCCTTAAAGCGCTCTGCGATCTGTTTCCACATGGATTCATAAAGAGCCCAGGCTTTATCCACGGTTTCAGGTGTTTTGGAACCGAACATTCCCCACCAGCCGCCGTCCCAGTGGTCATTCAATATGACGAACATCTCGGCTTTTATCGCCCAGTCCACTACCTGCTGGACACGGTCCAGATACTTCGTATTGATCGTATAGTCGCCGGATTCGAAGGGCATCATATTGGTCCAAGCTACGGGAATACGGATAGTATCAAAGCCGCAGTCCTTCATGCCCTTGATTATGGCTTCGGTCGTGACAGGCTGGCCCCAGAGAGTTTCATAACTGCTTACCTGGCCGAAAACTCCGAGAGATGTGTGACCGTAGGCTTCAAACGTATTTCCGAGGTTGATGCCGTTACCCATATATTTTGAAAGAGTGATCGCGTCCATATTTGCAAAGTCAAGATTGCTGAATACTGCAGTATTTGTGTAGCCGCTGCCTGTGCCGGTGCTTGCACCCTGTGTGGGTGAAGGTGTCGGTGTAGGCGTATCCTTCGGAGCATCCTCGCCCCATACAAAACCGTCCAGTGTAAATGTTATGCTGATGGTCTTTGGTCTTGTGGGATCGGTGAAGTTCAGGACATGTTCACTCACAGCCACTTCCTCCACTGCAGAACCGTCCCATGAATTGATCGGATCGTTTGTATCAAATATACCGCTGCTC